>NZ_CM001466.1:1218981-1254299 GCF_000231055.2 Saccharomonospora azurea NA-128
TCGAGGAGGCGGCGGCCACCGCGCGGCGCGCCGCGGAGGGCCCCGCAACGTGATCGCGGGTGCGACGACGACCGCCGCCGTCGTTACAATGGAACACGGCTCTCGGCTGCGGGAGACAAAACCGCAGGCCGGGTCAAAGTTTCCCGAACCTGAGGCAGCCGGGACCCTCACGTCTCGGTTCGTCGTGACCGACCGCTGCGAAAGGGCGTACGTGGCAGCCGCAAAGACCGCAACCCGAAGCGGGACGAAGACATCGAGCGCCGCCGAACCGACGACTGCCGACGACCAGACGGCGTCCGTCGACGGGACGGCCACGCCGGACACGAAGTCGTCGGGTCGCAAGACGGCCGCGAAGAAGGCGCCCGCGAAGTCCCGCAAGACCACCACCGCCAAGGACAAGACCAAGACGACGCGGGCCAAGAGCACCAAGGGCGCGAAGGGCAAGGCCAAGACCTCCGCCGACGGCGCGGACGTCGACGGCGCCGAGCTCGAGGACGTCGACCTGTCGGACCTCGACGTTGACGCGGTCGAGGTCGACGTCGTCGATGCGACGGTGACCGAGGACTCGGACGAGTCCGACGACTCGGGCAACAACCGCAACGACCCCGACTTCGTCTGGGACGAGGAGGAGTCCGAGGCGCTGCGGCAGGCGCGCAAGGACGCGGAGCTGACCGCGTCCGCCGACTCCGTCCGCGCGTACCTCAAGCAGATCGGCAAGGTCGCGCTGCTCAACGCGGAGGAGGAGGTGGAGCTCGCCAAGCGCATCGAGGCGGGCCTCTACGCTGCCGAGCGGCTGCGCGTCGTCGAGGAGGAGGGCGAGAAGCTCTCCACCCAGATGCGCCGCGACCTCAAGTGGATCGTGCGTGACGGCGAGCGGGCCAAGAGCCACCTGCTGGAGGCCAACCTCCGGCTCGTGGTGTCGCTCGCCAAGCGCTACACCGGCCGGGGCATGGCGTTCCTGGATTTGATCCAGGAGGGCAACCTGGGCCTGATCCGTGCGGTCGAGAAGTTCGACTACACCAAGGGCTTCAAGTTCTCCACCTACGCGACGTGGTGGATCCGCCAGGCCATCACCCGCGCCATGGCCGACCAGGCCCGCACCATCCGTATCCCGGTGCACATGGTCGAGGTCATCAACAAGCTCGGCCGCATCCAGCGCGAGCTGCTGCAGGACCTGGGCCGCGAGCCCACTCCCGAGGAACTCGCCAAGGAGATGGACATCTCCCCCGAGAAGGTCCTCGAGATCCAGCAGTACGCGCGCGAGCCGATCTCGCTCGACCAGACGATCGGCGACGAGGGCGACTCGCAGCTCGGTGACTTCATCGAGGACAGCGAGGCCGTCGTGGCCGTCGACGCCGTGTCGTTCACGCTGCTGCAGGACCAGCTGCAGTCGGTACTGCAGACGCTGTCCGAGCGTGAGGCCGGCGTGGTGCGCCTGCGGTTCGGGCTCACCGACGGCCAGCCGCGCACCCTGGACGAGATCGGCCAGGTCTACGGCGTGACCCGGGAGCGCATCCGGCAGATCGAGTCGAAGACCATGTCGAAGCTGCGCCACCCGTCCCGGTCGCAGGTCCTGCGCGACTATCTGGACTGACGCACCAACCAGCCGGTCACGATTCGGGGCCGGGAAGATCGTCCGACGCCCGGCGATCTTCCCGGCCCCGGCTCATGCGCCGGGTGCGCGTGCCGGCACCCGAACGCAACGCCACTCCCACCATCACGGCGAGGATGCCGAGTGCCTCGACGAGCGTCGGCACCTGACCCAGCACCACGAATCCGATGACCGCCGCGGTCACCGGCAACAGGGCGAGCAACAGGGCGAACCGGGCCTGCCCCAGACGTCGCAGCACCACTTGGTCCAGCACGTAGGGAACGACCGTCGACAGCAGGGCCACACCGACGGCGAAGGCCAGGAGGTCGGGCTGGCCCCACACGGCCGTCGTGCCGAGCGCCAGCGGTGAGAGCACCACCGTGGCGACGACGAATCCGACCGCCAAGCCGTCCACGCCGTTGCCCGCGAGCGCGACGCGGCTGCCGAGCACGATGTAGCCCGCCCATGCCGCCGCCGCGCCGAGTGCGAACGCGACGCCGCTCGGACTGCCCGCCCATTGGACGTCGGCAATCAGGACGACACCCAGCGTGACAGCGGCGACCGCCGCGAAGTCCCTCGCTCCACGCGAGCCGAGCGCGGCGACGAGAACGGGACCGGCGAACTCGATGGCCACCACGGTGCCCAACGGCAACCGCGCGATGGCCTCGTAGAAGAGCACGTTCATCCCGGCTGTGACGACCCCGAAGGTGCCCGCGAGCAGCAACGCGCGTCCCCGCCACGCGGGTCGCCCCGGTCGCCGCCACAGCAGCAGGATGAGGGCCGCCCCGAGGCAGCGCAGCCAGGCGACTCCGGCCGGCGTGGCGACGTCGAAGATCCAGACCGCGAGCGCCGCGCCGACGTACATCGAAATTCCGCTGAGAACGAACAGGACCGGCGCGGGAAGGGCGTTCAGTGCCCGCCGAACGGGAGGATTCGTCACGCGGCCCTATGGTGCCCGAGCGGACGAAACCCGTGGTCACCGGGGTGGTTTCGGCGGGAATGGCCCGGTTTCCAGCCCCTTTTCGACCCCTTTCCGGCCACGCTGCGACATTCGGTGTAATCCGGCGTGACACGGGTCCCACAGGGCCTGGGAACACTTGCGAGAGCCAAAACGTCTGCAAGAGTGGAGGCAGCGCACCACCGCGATCAGGCGGTAGGTCCGACCACGGTGGTGGTGGCTGAACGATGGCATCGGCCGGCGATGCCGGGACGGAGGGAGACTCCAATGACAACGACGACGCTCACCCGCCCCGAACTGACCGCTGCGGACCGTTGTGACCGTTGCGGAGCAGCCGCAAAGATGCGTGCCGTTCTCCCGAACGGCGGAGAGCTTCTGTTCTGTGGCCACCACGGCCGGGAGTACGAGGCCAAGCTGAAGGAGCTGGACGCCGACATCCAGCGCTGACGCTGTCACCCAGCCAAGCACGGAGTGTGAGCGGGGGCGGAGATCCTGAAACGGGATTTTCGCCCCCGTCGTCATGTGCGAGTCAGCGCGGTGCCGCCGGGCGTCACACCGTGTCCATGATCTCTTCGAAGGCGACCTCCGCCGCGCCGAGGAGCTTGGCGTCGCGCCCGAGTGTCGAGCGCTCCACGCGGACTCCTCCCATGGCGCGGCTCACCATGCTGCGGTGCCGCAGGCTGTCCGTGACGTCGTGCAGCACCGCGTCCGGGAGACCGGTGAACAGGTCGCCGAGCACCACGAGTTCGGGCCCCAGCAGGTTCACCACGTTGACGAGACCGATGGTGAGCCACTCGGCGAGGTCCCCGAGCCGCCGACGCGCCGCCGCCGGGTCGTTCGCGAGCTTGCGCAACTCCACCACGACGGCGCCTCGCGGACTGTCCTCGGGCAGCCCCAGAGCCCGGCAGAAGGCGGCCTCCCCGACTTCCGTCTCCCAACACCCACGGCTGCCGCAGTAGCAGTCGCGTCCCTGTGGACGCACGGCCATGTGCCCCAGCTCGCCCACGTACCCCGTCGTGCCGCGCAGCGCGGTGCCCTGGGCGATGACCCCACCGCCCACTCCGACGTCGGCCGAGACGAAGACGACGTCGTCGACGCCCTTCGCCGTCCCCCGCAGATGCTCGGCCAGCGCCCCGAGTTCGGCGTCGTTGCCCACGACCACACGGATCTCCAGCGCGGCGGCCAGCCGCTGTCCCAACGCCACGTCGCTCCACCGCAGGTTCGGCGCCTCGTGGACGTGCCCGTCGAGACGGCGGACCACGCCCGGCACCGAGACACCACAGGCGACCGGACGCACTCCCAGATCGGCCGCCAGCGGCGCGGTGGCGTCGACGATGCGCGTGAGCACCTCGCCGGGAGCGCGGGTCCGGCTGTGGAGTTTCCAGCTGTTGCGGCCGAGGATCTCACCGCCGAGACCGATCAGAGCGAGCGCGACGTGCTCGACCTGGATGTCCACCGCCAGCACGACCGCGGCCTCGGGTTGGGGCAGGACGAGCAACGACGGCCGGCCCGCCTGCCGCCCCGGGCGCGGCACGCGCTCGGCCACCACGCCCGACTCGGCGAGCCCGTCGACGAGGGCTTTGATCGTGCTGCGGTTCAGGCCGAGTTCGGACGCGAGCTCGGCCCGCGTGCTCGGCCCGTCGAGGTGGAGCAGTCGCAGCAGGCTCGCGCGGTTGTATCGCCTCACCTCGTCGGGCCGGGCCACAGGCGTGCTGGTCACGGCCGCAATCGTCGCATCGGCCGCGTCACCGGGCTGCGCCGGCCGCGCGCCTGCGGGAGACCGCGTCCACGGTGGCCGCGAGCAGCAGGACGAGTCCCGTCACGATCGACACGACGGCGGCGGGTTGCTGGAGCAGCCCGAGGCCGTTGGACACCACGGCCAGGACGGTGCCACCGATGACGGCGTCGGACACCCTGCCCCGGCCGCCGAACAGCGACGTCCCGCCGATCACGGCGGCTCCCACCGCGAACAGCAACGTGTTGAGCCCGCCCGCCTGCGGGTCGACGGATCCGACCTTCGACGAGTAGACGACGGCGCCCAGGGCGGCCACGGAGGAGCACACGACGAACACGCTCGCCCGCACGCGCGTGACGTCGATGCCCGCCCTGCGCGCGGCTTCCCGGTTGCCGCCCACGGCGTAGATGTGCCTGCCGTAGCGGGTGCGGTTCAACACGTAGGTCCCGACAGCCAGCAGCGCCAGCACGATCGGCACCACGTACGGCACCCCGCGGATCTCGACGGTCGGGTTCGGCGACCGGTTCACGGTGAGCAGCACGGTCGCCACCGCGCCCAGGACGGCGAGCCCGCCGACCTTGAGCGCGACCACGGCGGTCGGCTGGGTCACCAGCCCGCGGCGCAACCGCCGCACGTGCCTGCCGACGGTGACCGCGGCGAAGCCGCCCACCGCGACGACGAAGAGCACCCAGCTTCCCACGACCGAGAGGTTGCCGTTCGCCACCGCGTTGAGCACCGGCGACGTGGAGATGCCGAGCACCCCGCCCTCACCGATGAACTGCAGGATCACGCCCTGCCAGGTGAGGAACAACGCGAGCGTCACCACGAACGACGGCATCCCGATCCGGGCCACGAGGAACCCGGTGATGCAGCCGATCGCCGTACCCACGCAGAGCGCGAGCACGATCTCCACCCACGGGTTGGCCGTGAGGCCGGACACGGCGAGCACGATGCCGAGCACCGACAGCGCCGCGCCCGCCCAGATGCGCAGGAGGAGCGCGAGGACCGCTGCGAGGGCCAGCACGGCGTTGAACGCCACGAACACGCCGGAGCCCATGCCGCCGAGCAGGTTGCCGTTCTCGACGAAGTGCATCGCGAGCACCGCGGCCGTGACCCCGGAGGCGGTGCCCGCCGACAGGTCGATCTCACCGACGAGCAGGACGAACACGATGCCCATCGCGATGATGGTCTGCCCGGCGCCCTGCGCGAGCAGGTTCGCGAGGTTGTTCAGTGACAGGAAGACGTCCGACAGGGCGGCGAACACCACGACGAGCGCGACGAGCCCCAGCAGAGCGGGGACCGATCCGAGCTGCCCGGCACGCAGGCGCGCGAGGTAGTCGCGCATCACCTCGGACGTCGACATCGCGGTGGTGTCGATCCCGAAGTCGGAGATCGCCGCGCTCTGCTGCGCGGTGGGAGTCTGAGTCATGTCAGTCCTCTTGTGCGAAATGTCCGGTCAGAGGGCCGCGGTCTCGGGCCTGGCGAGTCCGAGGTCGCCGGAACGCCCCGCGGTGATCAACTCGACGACCTGGGCGTGCGTGACGTCCTTGGTGCGCACCTCGGCCACCATGCGGCCGAGGTAGAGCACCGCGATGCGGTCGGACACCTCGAAGACGTCAGCCATGTTGTGGCTGATCAGGACCACTCCGAGACCCTGCTCCGCGAGCCTGCGCACCAGGTCGAGCACCTGTCGTGTCTGCGCCACGCCGAGCGCGGCCGTGGGCTCGTCGAGCAGCACGACCGAGCTGTCCCAGAGCACCGACTTGGCGATGGCCACGGTCTGCCGCTGCCCGCCGGACAGCGCCGAGACCGGGGTGCGCACGGACTTCACCGTGCGCACCGACAGCGACGCCAGCGTGCGGCGCGCCGCCTCCTCCATGCCGGCCTCGTCGAGCAGCCACGCGCTCCCCCGCTCCCGGCCGAGGAACATGTTCTGCACGATGTCGAGGTTGTCGGCCAGAGCCAGGTCCTGGTACACGACCTCGATGCCGAGGTCGGCCGCGTCCTTGGGACTGCGGATCGCCACCTCGCGGTCCCGGAACCGGATGGTGCCCGAGTCGACGGGATGGATTCCGGCGATGCTCTTGACCAGCGTGGACTTCCCGGCTCCGTTGTCGCCGACGAGGGCGGTGACCTCACCGGCTCGCACCGCGAAGTCCACGTCGTGCAACACGTGCACGGGACCGAAGCTCTTGTTGACGCCGCGCAGGTCGAGCACGGCCTCGGGGACGTCCGCCGCCACGGTGTCGCTCACGGCCGCCTCACCCGATCCCGAGCTCGGCGCACACGTCGGCGAGGTCCTGCGCGCAGATCTCGTCGGCCGCGACGTAGCCTTCGTCGACGACCCGCTTCACCTCGTCCTTCGTGATCAGGTAGGGCTCCAGCAGCACCGACGCGACCTCGCGCTCGCCCTTCGGGTCCTCGCTGACGTCCTGGGCGACCGCGTCGGCCGCGGCGGTGTCACCCTCGGCGAGTGCGGCGGCGAGCTTGGCGGTGGCCTCCGCCTCCTCCTTGACCGGCTTGAAGACGGTCATGTACTGGTCGCCCCGCAGCACGGAGCGCAGTCCCTCCGCCGTGGCGTCCTGCCCGGTCACCGGCACCGATCCGTTGAGCCCGTACTTCTTCAACACGGTGATCACCGCGCTGGCGAGCCCGTCGTTCGCGGCGACGACGCCGTCGACCTCACCGCCGTTGGAGGTCAGGATCTGCTCGAAGATCCGGCCGCCCTCCTGGTTGTTCCACTGCTCGATGGGCTGGCTCTGGACGAGTTCGAGCTCACCGGCGTCGTACAGGGGCTGCAGCACGTTGCGCTGGCCCTCGTGGAACAGCGTGGCGTTGTGGTCGGTGGGCGCGCCCTCGATCTCGATGATCTCCGCGACCTCCGCGCCCTTCTTGCCGTCGAGTGCCTCGACGAGTCCCTCGCCCTGCAGTTCGCCGACGCGGACGTTGTCGAAGGACACGTAGTACTCGGAACTGCCGCCGAGGTTCAGGCGGTCGTAGTCGATGGTGGGGATGCCCGCGGCCTTCGCCTTGGCCGCGACGGCCCCGCCGACCTCACTGTTGATCGAGGCGATGATCAGCACCTTCACGTTCTGGGCGATCATGCCGTCGGCCAGCGTCGAGAACTTCTGGACGTCGCCCTGCGCGTTCTGGATGTCCGGGTCGAAGCCCTCGGCGCGCAGCGCCTCCTCCAGCATCGGCTTGTCGAAGCCCTCCCACCGGGCCGACGAGGCCGTCTCGGGCAGGATCACGCCCACCTTGCCGAGCGGGGCGGACCCCTGCCCGGCGTCGGAGTCGTCCCCGGAGGCGGCATCGCCGCCGGCGTTGGCCCCGCAGGCCGACAGGGTCAGGGCAGCACCCAGCGCCGCAGCACAGGCGCGGAGTCGGAAGCGTCGTCGCATCGTCACACCTTCCCCGGTGAGAATGTTGTGCGCGACAACATATGCAGCCGACCATGGGAAAGGAATACCTGTATCGATCCAGAGCAAGCGCCGAAACGCAACCGTGACGTGCTTCGATGCCGTGGGGGACGCTCGGGGCCGGTCGGGCTACCAGGACCGGAGCGTGGCGATCCGCTCCTCGAGCTGCTCCACGGTGGCCATCGCGGTCGGCGGGCCACCACAGATACGGCGCAGTTCGTTGTGGATCGCGCCGTGAGGCTTGCGGGTCCGGTGGTGGTACAGGCCCACCAGCGTGTTGAGTTCCTTGCGCAGGGACTTGAGGCGCTCGTTCACCGACGTCGGCCGGGGCGCGGGCGCGGGCGGCTCCTCGGCCTTGGCCTTGCGCCGAGACGCATCGGCGAGCTGCTCCTCCTGCCGCTTGCGCAGCAACGCCCGAACCTGGTCGGCATCCAGCAACCCGGGCAGCCCCAGGTACTCCTGCTCCTCCTCGCTGCCGGAGAAGACGGCCGTGCCGAACGAGTTGCCGTCGTAGATCACCTGGTCGAGCTCGGCCTGAGCCCCGAGCGCGGTGAAGGACTTCTCCTCCTCACCCCGCTCGTCGTCGGTGCGGTTGGCCGCGACGAGGAGCTCGTCGTCCCACCCGTCCTTCTCACGGTGCGGCTTGCCGAGCACATGGTCCCGCTCGGCCTCCAGCTCACTCGCCAGTTCGAGCAGCACCGGCACGCTGGGGAGGAAGACGCTCGCCGTCTCCCCCGGTTGCCGGGACCGCACGAACCGGCCGATGGCCTGGGCGAAGAACAGCGGTGTGGACGCACTCGTGGCGTACACGCCGACGGCCAGCCTCGGCACGTCGACGCCCTCCGACACCATGCGCACGGCCACGAGCCAGCGATCGTTCGACTCGGAGAACTCGGCAATGCGTTTGGTGGCCTTGGGATCGTCGGAGAGCACCACCACAGGCGGTTCCCCGGAGATGCCCGCGAGCAGCTTGGCGTAGGCGCGCGCCGTCTCCTGGTCGGTGGCGATCACGAGGCCACCCGCGTCGGGCATCCCGCCGGCCCGGAGCTGCGACAACCGCGTGTCGGCGGCCTGGAGCACGGCGGGCATCCACTCCCCCGCCGGGTCGAGAGCCGTCCGCCACGCGCGCGCCGTCTGCTCCGCGGTGAGCGGCTCACCGAGCCGCGCGGTGAACTCGTCCCCCGCGCTCGTGCGCCACGACGCCTCGCCGGAGTACGCCAGGAACACCACCGGCCGCACGACCTTGTCGGCGAGTGCGTCGGCGTAGTTGTAGGAGTGGTCGGCCTTGCTCCGCAGCGCGCCGTCGGCGTCCGGCTCGTAGGTCACGAACGGGATCGGTGAGTCGTCACTGCGGAACGGCGTACCCGTCAGCGCGAGCCGTCGCGTGGCGGGTGTGAACGCCTCGAAGACCGCGTCGCCCCACGACTTGGCATCGCCGGCGTGGTGGATCTCGTCGAGGATCACCAGCGTCTTGCGGTTCTCGGTGCGCACCCGGTGCAGCGTCGGATGGGCGGCCACTTGCGCGTACGTGACCGCGACACCCTGGTAGTCCGACGACGTCACGCCCGTGCCGTTGCGGAAGTTCGAGTCGATGGCGATCCCCGCGCGCGCCGCCGACTCCGCCCACTGGTGTTTGAGGTGCTCGGTCGGCGTCACGATGGTGATCGCCTCGACGGTCCGGTCGGACAGCAGCTCGGCGGCCACTCTCAGGCCGAACACGGTCTTTCCCGCGCCGGGCGTCGCCACGGCCAGGAAGTCCTTCGGCTTGCGGGTCAGGTACTTGGTGAGCGCCCGACGCTGCCACGCACGTAGGGGGCGGGCCGTCGCGTCGTGCGCGGGCTCGGGGGCGGCGTAACCCTGCGCGCCCTGGTGAGCCTGTGCGGTCTCCGACACCGACGCTCCAACTCCTCGACACAGGGACAGACAAAACCCTCACGACAACGACCGGTTCGCGGCCGGCAGCCGTGCCGGGGTCGGTGAGGGTGCTCCGCGAAAGCCTACCCGGAGCCCCGATTCCGATCTCGGAAAGGACACGCCGCAGGGGTGACCGAGCCGGGGTGGGTCACATGGACCATGCTTGGAACCGCGATGCAGACCCGAGACGACGGCACCACGGACGGCCCTGCGAACGGCCCTGCGGAGGGTGAGAACGAACGCCGGCCCACGCGAGGGGTCCGGCGCAAGGGTCCTGTGCGGCTACTCGGGCGCACGATGAGCAAGGCCTGGGACGGCAACATCTTCTCGGAAGCGGCCGAGGCCGCGTTCTGGCAGACGCTGTCCCTCCCGCCGCTGCTGCTCGGGCTGCTGGGCAGTCTCGGGTTCATCGGCGAGTGGTTCGGCGACAACATCGTCCGCCAGGTGCACGACAAGATCATCGCCTTCTCGGAGACCGTCTTCAGCGGCAGCGTCGTGCACCAGATCATCGAACCGACGGTCGACGACATCCTGACCACGGGCAAAGGCGAGATCGTGTCCGTGGGCTTCCTCATCTCCCTGTGGGCGGGTTCGTCGGCCATGTCGTCGTTCGTGGACGCCATCACCGTGGCCCACGACCAGTACGGGGTGCGCAACGAGGTGTGGCAGCGCATCTTCGCGCTGCTGCTGTACATGGCCAGCCTCGTCCTGCTCGTCATCGGGTTGCCGATCATCGCGATCGGGCCCGACCTGCTGCCGGAGTTCTTCCCCGACGAGTGGCAGCCGACGATCTCGTCGTGGCTGAGCGTCCTCTACTACCCCACCGTCGGGGTGCTGCTCGTGCTCGCGCTCGCCACGCTCTACAAGCTGGCGCTGCCCCGCAAGCTGCCGTGGCACCGCGGCCTGCCCGGCGCGATGCTCGCGATGGTGATCTTCCTGCTGTCCAGCGTCGGCCTGCGGGTGTACATCGCGTGGATCACCACGACCGGCTACACCTACGGTGCGCTGGCCACGCCCATCGCGTTCCTGCTGTTCACGTTCTTCATCGGGCTGGCCATCGTGGCGGGCGCCTATTTCAACAGCGCCATCCAGGAGCTCTGGCCCGCCAAGATGACCCGCAGGCAACGCCGCAAGTGGCGCAGGCTGGAGATGGAACGGCTCAAGGAGCGCATGCGCGCCGAGGACGAGGACCGCGGCAACCTCTGGCACCGCACCACGCAACCCCTGCTGCGGCCGTGGCGGGGCGAGTCCGACACGCGGGACCAGCGGGAACAGGAGGCGGCGCCGTCCGCCGACACCGAACGCGACGAGCGACGCGGGAACCACGACGGAGGCGAGGCGCCGCGTCAGACCGAAGGAGATCGGGACCCGGCGTCACCGGCCGCCGCTGCGGACCCCGGCGCGACCGAGAGCCCGCAGCGGGGAGAACCGGACTGAGCCGGTCGTCACCCGGACCTCACTCGTCGCCACCGGAAGGCATCTTCTCGAAGATGCGCTTGCACTCGGGGCAGACCGGCGACCCCGGCTTCGGCGACTTCGTCACGGGGAAGACCTCCCCGCACAACGCCACCACGTGCGTGCCCATGACCGCGCTCTCGGCGATCTTGTTCTTGCGCACGTAGTGGAACATCTTCGGAGAGTCGTCGTCCGTGGTGTCGGTGCTCTCCGGCCGGGTCTCGACATCAGGCAGCGTCATCGTACTCACGCCTTCCATGATGCCCCATGCGTTGCGGTACACGGGATGCACGAGGATGCGTACCCGTGACCAACACGCTCCACACCTCCCTGTCGCTGTCCTCCGAGGTCGCCGACGCCGTGGCCACCCGCACCCCGGTCGTCGCGCTCGAGAGCACCCTGCTGTCCCACGGCCTGCCTCCGGGCCGCAACCTCGACGTGGCCCGGCGCCTCGAGAACACCGTGCGCGAGACGGGTGCCGTGCCCGCCACGATCGCCGTGCTCGACGGCGTCGCCCGGGTGGGGCTGACCGACGCCGAGCTGGAACGGGTGTGCGCGCCCGACGCGGACCTCGACAAGCTGTCGCTGCGGGATCTGGGGCCCGCGGTGGCCCTGCGGACCTCCGGCGCCACCACCGTGGCCGGCACGGCCGCGCTCGCCCACGCCGCCGGGATCTCGGTGTTCGCGACCGGTGGGCTCGGCGGTGTGCACCACCCGCTGCCGGGCTCGGACCTCACCTGGGACGTCTCCGCCGATCTCGGGACACTCGCGCGCACCGGGGTTCTGGTGGTGTGCTCGGGTATGAAGTCGATCCTCGACATCGCCGCCACACTCGAAGTGCTGGAGACGAACTCGGTGCCCGTCCTCGGCTACCGGACCGACGACTTCCCGGCGTTCTACCTCCGCTCGTCGGGCCTGTCCGTGCCGCGCCGGGTCGACGACCCCGCACAGGCCGCCGCCGTGTTCGCCGCGCACCGGGCGTTCTCCGACTCGGGCGTGCTGCTGGCCAACCCCGTCCCGGCCGAGCACGAACTCGACCGCGCGCTGCACGACCGCCTGCTCGCCGAGGGGTTAGAGCTGGTGCGGGAGCGCGGCGTGAGCGGCTCCGACGTCACTCCCGTGTTGCTGGAGCACTTCCACACGGCCAGCGGTGGAGCGAGCCTCGACGCCAACGAGGCGCTCGTGGTGGCCAACGCCCGGCTCGCCTCGAACGTCGCCGTGGAGCTGGCCCGATGAAGGTCGTGGTCGTGGGAGACGTCGGTCTCGACATCGTGGCCCGGCACTCCGAGCCGATCGTCTACGGCGGTGACGCCCGCGCCGCGGTGACCGTCACCGGAGGTGGCGCGGGGGCCAACACGGCCCTGTGGTTGCGGGAACTCGGTGTCGAGACCACGCTCGTGGCCCGTGTCGGCGACGACGCGGGTGGTCGCCTGGTGCGGCACGAGCTGCAGGCCGCCGACGTCCACTGCGAGTTCGCCGTCGACACCGACACCGCGACCTGCTGTGTCGTCGTGCTCGTCGACGGGGACGGGCAGCGCACGATGCTGCCCGACCGCGGTGCCAACAAGCGGTTCCGGCCCGAGGACGTCACCGCGGCCGCCCTCGCCGGCGCCCGGCACCTGCACCTGTCCGGCTACGTCCTGCTGGACCCGTCGTCGCGGCCCGGCGGTCTCGAAGCCCTCGCGCTCGCCCGCCGACTCGGGCTGACGACGTCGGTGGACCCGCAGGCGGCCGCGTTGCTCACCGATCCCGCCGCGTTCCTCGACGACGTACGGGGCGTGGACCTGCTGCTCCCGAACGCCGACGAGTTGCGCGCGCTCACCGGGTCGCAGGAGCCCGAGGGCGCGCGGGAACTGCTCGGCACCGTCGGCGCGGTCGCGGTCACGTTCGGCCTGGACGGCGCGGCCTGGGTGGACGACGACGGCATCGTCACGGCCCCCGCCGAAACCGTGCCGTGTGTCGACAGCACCGGCGCGGGGGACGCGTTCGACGCAGGCGTTCTCGCGGCCTGGCTGCGCGGCGACGCTCCGCGCGCGGTCCTCACCGCGGGCGCGTCGCTCGGTGCCCGGGCAGTGAGCCAGGTGGGAGCCCAGCCCTAGCAGCGTCCGGCGGAGAGTGGTCTCGCCGGCTGCTCGCACGAGCAGTCGGCGAGGCCGCCCAGCTAACGCTCTGGTCGCTTCTCCGACGAGTCGATCACGCGGTGCGAGCTGTTCTCGATCGCGCGTGCACTGCGCTGGAACCTGCTGACCCGTTCGGACTTCCGGGGCGGACGGTCGTTGGCGATCAACACCGCCACCCACGGCAGCGGAACCGACAGCAGAACGAGTGCCATCGCGAGCCACCAGGTGTGGTAGAAGACTCCGGCGAGAACGAGGCACGGCACCCGCATGCTCATCATGATGACGTACTTGCGTTTGCGCTGAGCCATCTCATCGTCGAAGGAGAGCGCGGCCTCGGTGATCAGCACCGGGTCGGCGTGCTTGTCGTGCTCGTTCACCGCCTCACCTCCGTTCTCCATGCTCCCACCGGGTGCCCGACGCCGACACCCCGGTCGGTCACGAAAATCGGCCCCGTCACATTCGGTGTCGAGTCGGACACCCGCCACCCGGGCGGGGACTGCTGGTGCGTCGAGAGACCGCCCGCCCCCGGCTCGTGCAGGTCGCGTGGGACGATGACACACCGTGAACGATGCTTTGCCCGAGTTCTCCGCCGAGACCTGCGCCCGCCTGCGCGACGCGTTCCGCAGTGCGCGTTACGACGCCGACGGCGTGGTCGAGCTCCTGGGGCCACAGGCCCATGCCGCGCTCGGACGCGGCGAACCCGAACCGGCCTCGCGCGTGAGCCGCGACGCGGGCCCGCTGGGCGTGTTCGTGCGGCTGTTCCTGCTGGGTGAGAGCGTGCCCGCCGACGAGGTTCGTTCGGCGTTGGGGCCGCTGCCGCTCGACGACGCACTCGCCACGGGCATCGTGCGCGAGACCGGCGTCGAACTCCGGGCCGGTTTCGACATCCGCCCGCACGGCGACGAGCACGGCAGTTGGTGGGTCGTCTCCGACCTCGATCCCGAGCAGGCCGGGGTCCCGGCCTCGCCCGATCACGTGCTCGGCGTCGGGCACGCGTCGCTGAGCCTCGTCCGGGCCACCAGCAGGCGGCCTGCCGGCAGCGTGCTGGACCTCGGCACCGGCAACGGCGTGCAGGCGTTGCACGCGAGTCGCTACGCGGACCGGATCACGGCCACCGACGCGTCCGCTCGCGCGTTGCGGCTCGCGGCGGCCACGTTCGCCCTCAACGAGCTCGACGTCGAACTGCTGCAGGGTGAGTGGTTCGCGCCCGTCGCCCGACGCCGTTTCGACCGGATCGTCTGCAATCCCCCCTTCGTCGTCGGGCCCCCGAGGGTCGACTACGTGTACCGGGACTCCGGCCTCGCCGGCGACGACGCCAGCGCGCTGCTCGTGCGGCAGCTCCCCGCGTTCCTCACCGACGGCGGCTCCGGGCACCTGCTGGCTTCCTGGCTGCACGTGCGGGGCGAGGACTGGGCGGACCGCGTTCACCGGTGGTTACCTGCCCACACCGACGCCTGGTTCGTGCAACGCGACGTCGCCGACCCCGCGCTCTACGTGGGCACGTGGCTGCGGGACGCCGGTATCGACCCGCGCTCGCCCGAGGGCCGCGCGAAGGCCGGGGCGTGGCTGGACTGGTTCGGCGAGAACGACGTGGAGGGCATCGGTTTCGGCTTCGTGACGCTGCGTCGTACGGATGCGGCGGCTCCCACGGTGGTGTGCGAGGACCTGCGACACGCCTTCGACGATCCGCTCGGGGAGGAGGCGGCGGCGTGGCTCGACCGCGTCGACTGGCTGCGTGACCACGCGCACGACCTGCTCGACGTCGCCTACCGCGTGCCCGACACCGTCGCACTCGAACGGATCGACGCGCCCGGCGACGAAGGCTGGTCCACGGTCGTGCGCCGGTTGCACCGTTCCGACGGGCCCGGCTGGCAGCACGAACTGGACGAGCTCACGGCCGCGTTGCTGGCGGGCTGCCGCGGTGCGCTGCCGATGACCGACCTGCTGGAGCTGCTGGCGGCCGCCCACGGCGAGGACTCGGAGATGTTGCGCACGGCCGCCCGACCGCTGGTCGCCGACCTCGTGCGCCACGGCATGTTGGAGGTGGCGGAATGAGGGCGGTCGTCGCGCGCGTCACCGAGGCGTCGGTGACGGTGGACGGCGAGGTCGTCGGCGCGCTCGACGAACCCGGGCTGCTCGTGCTGCTCGGTGTCCACGTGGACGACACCTCGGCCCAGGTGGACACGATGGCGCGCAAGCTTCACGAACTGCGCATCCTCCGCGACGAGGAGTCGTGCGCCACCACCGGAGCGCCACTGCTCGTGGTCAGCCAGTTCACGCTCTACGGCGAGACCCGCAAGGGCAGGCGTCCAACCTGGACCGCCGCCGCACGACCCGAACACGCTGAGCCACTCGTCGATGCCGTGGTGCAGCGACTGCGCGAGCGGGGCGCTCGGGTGGAGACCGGCCGGTTCGGCGCGATGATGTCGGTGCACAGCGTGAACGACGGCCCCTTCACGGTCCTCGTGGAGGTCTGACAGCCGTCCGGATGCACAGCCGCTCCGTCCGTCCTGGGACGTCCAGGGACACTGCCTGCCCGGTCCACAGTGGCCCCGGGCGGCCCGAACCCGGTGTCTCGCTGACGAGAACGCCCAACCCCGGTCCACGCGTGGGCCCG
The DNA here is from genome assembly GCF_000231055.2 of Saccharomonospora azurea NA-128. Classification (GTDB taxonomy): domain Bacteria; phylum Actinomycetota; class Actinomycetes; order Mycobacteriales; family Pseudonocardiaceae; genus Saccharomonospora; species Saccharomonospora azurea. The sequence goes on from NZ_CM001466.1 coordinate 1,234,791, forward strand.
AGCCGGGGATGCCTCGGCGTGAGGCACTCAACAGGCTTCCCCCGCTCGGGAACGATTCGGCACACCTCCGCGTTGACTGAGGTGTCCGGCCGGGGAGCCGGGCACGCGGGGTGGGTTCCACAGGCTCGCCTCGTGCAAGAAGCAGGCGTGAACGATGCACGACACGTCAGCCCGTTGACCGGGGAGGCAAGATGTCCGTCCAGACACTCGAACGAGAGGCTCGCGGTATCCGCGAACGTAGCATTCCCTCGCCCGCCACCGACGACGTTGTGCCTGTGCCCATGGAGGAACAGCCCGACCTCGACGCGCAGGGCCCCGCCGCCGACCTGGTTCGGGTGTACCTGAACGGGATCGGCAAGACGGCACTGTTGACCGCGGCACAGGAGGTCGACCTCGCCAAGCGGATCGAGGCGGGAGTGTTCGCCCGGCACATGCTGGACACCTCCGACGACCTCTCCCGGGAGCGCAGGGCGGAACTGGCGATGATCGTGCGCGACGGCGAGCAGGCCAAGACCCACCTGTTGCAGGCGAACCTCCGGTTGGTCGTGTCGCTGGCCAAGCGTTACACCGGCCGCGGGATGCCCCTGCTGGACCTGATCCAGGAGGGCAATCTGGGCCTGATCCGTGCGGTCGAGAAGTTCGACTACGCCAAGGGCTTCAAGTTCTCGACGTACGCGACGTGGTGGATCCGCCAGGCCATCACCCGCGGCATGGCCGACCAGGGCCGCACCATCCGCCTTCCCGTGCACCTCGTGGAGCAGGTCAACAAGCTGGCACGCATCAAGCGCGACCTGCACCAGCGCCTCGGCCGCGAGGCCACCAACGAGGAGCTGGCCGCCGAGTCCGGCATCGCGGAGAGCAAGGTGGCGAGCCTGCTCGACCACGCCCGCGACCCGGTGAGTCTCGACATGCCGGTGGGCACCGAGGAGGACGCCCCGCTGGGCGACTTCATCGAGGACTCCGAGGCCACGGACGCGGAGAGCACGGTGATCTCCACGCTGCTGTCCGACGACCTGCGCCGCGTTCTCGCGACGCTCGACGACCGGGAGCAGCAGGTGATCCGCCTCCGATACGGCCTTGACGACGGTCAGCCGCGCACGTTGGACCAGATCGGCAAGCACTTCAGCCTGTCCCGCGAGCGGGTGCGCCAGATCGAGCGCGAGGTCATGTCCAAGCTCCGCCACGGCGAGCGGGCGGACCGGCTGCGGGCCTACGCGAGCTGACGCGGCCACCACGGCCCGTCACCACAACAGCAGACACATCACCCGGACGGCGCGTTGACCGGCGTCCGGGTTCGCGAGACGGTCGAGGACGCGCTGACGACGGCGCGGTCTCGACCGTTGTCGTTCGTGGCACGAGGGTGGACGACGCCACGTCCTCGCGGGTGATGGTCCTCGCGGCCGGGCTCGCCGGTCGCCTGCCCCGGAAGGTCGGGTCCGTCGGGGTGGGCCCGGCCTTCCGACCCACGAACGTCCCGGACGAATCCCCACTTTCTCTCGTCCCCGACTCGACGGCTCCGCCGCTCGGATGCGACGTCGGCGGACGGTGATCTGCATCGCGCAGCGGCGTGGGTCTCCACCTGAGGCGCCGATCGCGCGATACGGTCTAGTCCCCTGACCACGCGCAACGGAGCCCGGACTGTGACTGTGACCACTCCCGGGCCGGGGTCGTCCCCGGCCCGCACCACACGCGAGTTCAACCACACCGACCTTCTCCCGCTCGGTGAGGACACCACCACCGAGTACCGGCTCGTGACGACCGAGGGTGTGCAGGTCGTGGAGGCCGCGGGGCGGCGGTTCCTCGAGATCGCACCCGAAGCGCTGACCCTGCTCGCCCGCACGGCGATCACCGACATCCAGCACCTGCTGCGGTCGTCGCACCTCGCGCAGCTGCGCGCGATCGTGGACGACCCCGAGGCGAGCGGCAACGACCGGTTCGTGGCGATGGACCTGCTGCGCAACGCCGCCATCTCGGCGGGCGGTGTGCTGCCGATGTGCCAGGACACGGGAACGGCGATCGTCATGGGCAAGCGCGCCGAGGGCGTGCTCACCGGGGGTGACGACGAGCGGGCGCTGTCGAAGGGCATCTTCGAGGCGTACCAGGAGCTGAACCTGCGCTACTCGCAGATGGCGCCGATCAACTTCTGGGAGGAGCGCAACACGGGCACGAACCTGCCCGCGCAGATCGAGCTGTTCCACAAGGACGGTGCGCGCGACGCCGACCCGTCGTACGAGTTCCTGTTCATGGCCAAGGGCGGCGGCAGCGCGAACAAGACCTTCCTCTACCAGGAGACCAAGGCCGTGCTGAACCCGAAGCGGCTCGCGCGGTTCCTGGACGAGAAGCTGCGCAGCCTCGGCACGGCGGCCTGCCCGCCCTACCATCTGGCGATCGTCGTCGGCGGCACGTCCGCGGAACACAACCTCAAGGTCGCGAAGCTCGCGTCGGCGCGCTACCTCGACGAGTTGCCCCGCGAGGGTTCCGAGCTCGGCCACGGCTTCCGCGACGTCGAGCTGGAGCAGCAGGTGCTGGAGATGACGCGCCAGTTCGGCATCGGGGCCCAGTTCGGGGGCAAGTACTTCTGCCACGACGTCCGCGTGATCCGCTTGCCCCGCCACGGCGCCTCGTGCCCCGTGGGCATCGCCGTGTCGTGCTCGGCCGACCGCCAGGCCAAGGCGAAGATCACGCCCGAGGGCGTGTTCATCGAGCAGCTGGAACGGGACCCGGCCCGGTTCCTGCCCGACGTCACCGACGACCAGCTGTCGGACGAGGTCGTCCAGGTCGACCTCAACCGGCCGATGTCGGAGATCCGCGAGCAGCTGTCGAGCCTGTCGGTGAAGACCCGGCTGAGCCTGACCGGCCCGCTCGTGGTGGCCCGCGACATCGCACACGCGAAGATCGCGGAGCGGTTGGAGGCCGGTGAGGAGATGCCGCAGTACCTTCGCGACCACCCGGTGTACTACGCCGGTCCCGCGAAGACGCCGGACGGCTACGCCTCGGGGTCCTTCGGTCCGACCACGGCGGGCCGGATGGACTCCTACGTGGCCCAGTTCCAGGCCGCGGGCGGGTCTCTCGTGATGCTGGCCAAGGGCAACCGTTCGAAGCAGGTCACCGAGTCGTGCCGCGCGCACGGCGGCTTCTACCTCGGATCGATCGGCGGTCCCGCGGCGCGGCTCGCGCAGGACTGCATCAAGAAGGTCGAGGTCCTGGAGTACCCGGAGCTCGGCATGGAAGCGGTGTGGCGCATCGAGGTCGAGGACTTCCCCGCCTTCATCGTGATCGACGACAAGGGCAACGACTTCTTCGCCGACACCTCGGAGCCGGTGCTCCAGATCTCGTTCCGCTCGTGAGCCGGCGCCGGGCTGACGCCTGGGGAGGATTCCCCGGCGTCAGCCCGCGCGGCGTCGGTGCCTGCGGTCAGTGCGTGGCCTGCTCGTGGTCGAGCACGACCTCACGGTCCCCCAGCGGCGCGTCGAGCTCCACTGTGAGCGGTGGGTAGCGCATGTCCATGGTGCACATGACGTTCTTGTCGGCCGGATTCGACTCGATCAGCGTCACGGTGACGCGTTCGCCGGTCTCCTCGGCCAGCTCCGCACTCGCCTTCGTGCATCCGCCTTCCTGGGCCACGACGGTGAGCGTGTGTCCCTTGTCGGACACGCTCACGTCGACCGGGTAACCCTCGGGCAGCGCCTTCGAGTCGATCTGGCCCACCGGGACCGGCCCGTCGTGGGGCACCTCCTCCGGGGCGCGCGACAGTTCCTGCGACGCGGGCGGCGCGTCGCCATTCCCTCCCGCCCCGCTGTCGGTGGTGTCCGCCTGCTCTCCACATGCCGTCACGGTCAGCAAGGCCGCCGCGGCGATCATTCCTCGAATCCACCTCATGTCCGACTGGACGTAACGGGGCCCGGGTTAGGTTGCATCCATGCCTTCTGCCCCGCGCCTGCGTCGCACGCTCGACACGGGCGACGCCGTCCTCGTCGGTCTGGGCTCGATGATCGGAGCGGGCGTGTTCACCGCGCTCGCCCCGGCCGCGAGCGCGGCCGGGACGGGTGTGCTGCTCGCGCTCGCGCTCGCGGCGCTCGTCGCGTACTGCAATGCGACGGCCTCGGCCCGGCTCGCCATCCGCTACCCCGACGCCGGGGGCACGTACGTGTACGGGCGGGAACGTCTGGGAGCGTTCTGGGGGTATCTCGCCGGCTGGGGGTTCGTGGTCGGCAAGGTCGCGAGCTGCGCGGCGATGGCCCTGACCGTGGTCACCTACGCGGCCCCGCAGCTTCCCCAGCCGTGGCGGGGCCTGGTCGCGGCCGGCGTGGTGGCGGTGCTCACCGGTGTCAACTACGCGGGCGTCCGCAAGTCCGCGCTCGCGACTCGGCTGCTCGTGGCGTTCAGCCTGCTGGTGCTGGGTTTCGTCGTCCTCGCCGTGGTGGTGGGTGGTGACGTCTCCGCCGCCCGCGTGTCCGCCACGACAGCAGCCGACCCGTGGGGAGTGGTGGAAGCGGCGGGGCTGCTGTTCTTCGCCTTCGCGGGGTATGCCCGCATCGCGACGCTCGGCGAGGAGGTGCGGGACCCGAGGCGGACCATTCCCCGAGCCATCCGGACGGCACTCGCGATCGTGCTCGCGGTCTATCTCGTGCTGACGCTGGCGATGCTCGCCCAACTCGGTGCGGCGTCGCTGGCGTCGCAGCCGGACCCGCTCGCCCACGCCGTGGAGACGACGTCCTGGGCCGCGCTCGCTCCAGTGGTGCGGGTCGGGGCGGTGGTCGCCGCGTGCGGGGCGCTGCTCACGTTGCTGCTGGGTGTGTCCCGCACCGTGCTCGCGATGAGCCGGGACGGTCATCTGCCCCGCACTCTGTCCACAGTGCATCCGCGTCACCGCGTTCCCCGCCACGCCGAGCTGGTCGTCGGGGCGGTGGTCGCCGTCCTCGCCACGACCGCGGACCTGCGCGGTGTCATCGGGTTCTCGTCGTTCGCGGTGCTGGTGTACTACGCGATCGCCAACGTGAGCGCCTGGACTCTGGGGGCCGGGCGGCTTCTGCCGGTCGTCGGGCTGCTCGGGTGCGTGGTGCTGGCGGTCGCGCTGCCGTGGACCTCGGTCCTGAGCGGCGTCGCGGTGCTGGCGGTCGGCGCCGCGGTGTACGGCTGCCGGACGGTGCTCTCCCGGCGGCGGTGACGCGGGTCAGTCATAGTCGCGGCGCGGCCACTGCGGCTCGGCCGACGCGTCACCGGGCGCGCGGGGAGGCTCGGGGACGTCCCGGTTCGCTCGGCTGAGGCGGCCGGCGTGCAGCGGCGGTGCGGGAGAGAGTCGGATGCTGCCGTCCCTGGTGACGCTGGTGGGCGACGACGACACCGCGGGCAGGTAGGCCGTGGGCTGGGCAGGCTTCGGGCGGGGCGTGTACGGGACCTGCTCGTGGCCGCCACGGTTCTGGGCCGGGATCGCCGGAGGCGTACTCGCGCGCGGTCGTGCTGGCCGTGCGGCGCTCGTGCTGTTCGTGGTGACCGCCGACTCGTCGCTTCGTCCGGTGGTCGTCGCCGGTCGCCCGAGCCGCTGCGCCACCCGCACGGCGGTCGCGCCGCGCGGCGAGGGCGCGGGATCGCGGCGGGCCGCCTCCCGCATCACCGGGTAGGCCGCCAGCGGGTCGGCCACGACGGGCTTGCGCCGTCTGCGGACGAGGCCGGCGAGGCCGAGCAGCCCCACGAGCCCCAGAAGGCCCCACGGCGGCTCGTCGGTGTTCGACTCCTGGGCGTGCACCGTGTGGCCGACCGAGGCGGTCGGCACGGCGGGCTCGGACTGTGCCGACTGCACCGCGGACGCGACCGGTGCCCCGACGAGCGCCACCGAGACGCAGACCGCCGCCACCACTCGACCACCGGTCACTGTTCGCATAGCTTCCCTCCACTGAACGTCACGAGACCGCCTACCCGCTTCACGCGCGCACCAGCTCTCGACCACCCGTCCGGGCCACGGTCGTGACCTCATCCGGTGACGCCGGTCAGTACGGCGCGGCGGCCTCGGCGAACTCGGGATTCAGGGTGTCGTCGCCCCGCGGGTACGAGATCCGCCTGGGGTCGCCGTCGGAGGTGTAGAGCTGCCCGCTACCGGCGAGCCGGTCCAGCCACACGGTCGACCCGAACTCCGCTTCCGGTCCGCCCGGTCCCTGCGAACGGATCCGGGGCACGGCCGACGGATCGAACTCCCTCGCGAACGGCGAGGGCGCGGGGTTCGACCCCACCAGGAGCACCGCCCGGTAGTCGTAGCCGTCACCGCTGCGCGCGAGCTCGGCAGGACTCGGTCGAACGCCGAACGGCAGCGCGAGCGACGCGGGTTCATAGGCCGGAACCACCTCGCGGATCAGCGCGTCACCCTCGGCGATGGCCTGTTCGGCCGCCTCCGGCGAGGCCGTGCCGAGGTTGGTGTGGCCGAGAGTGTGATTGCCGACCTCGAAGCCGTTGTCGACCAGCCAGCGCAGTGCCCGCCGACCGGCCTGCCCGCCTCCGAAGGGCTCCTCGTTGACGTAGACGCTCGCGGTGGGCCGGAACCCCGGGTTGTCCCGCGCGACCTCCAGCAACACCCCGATCGCCGTGTCGGGGGCGACGGCGTCGCCCTCCATCCGCAGGGTGCTCGGGTCACCGTCGTCGAACGTCAGCACCACGGGGTGAGTACCGGCGGGCAGGTCCAGCCGCCCCGTGGCCAACTCGGCGGTGGTGACCGGCACGTAGTCCTCGTCGGCGAGGCGCTGCAACTCCGCCCGGAAATCCTCGGGAGTCCTGTCGTACACCGACGTGGGGTCCGGCACGACGCGGTGGTACATGAGCACCGGAACGACGCCCAGTTCGTTCGCGCCGACCTCCCGAGGGCCGGGTGGAGGCGGCGCCTCCCCCAGGGCGGCGGGCGGCACGCCGGTCCCGTGTGGACTCGCTTCGGGCGCGACCGTGTGGGTGGTGCACCCCGCGGCGACCGACGCCACCGCGATGAGGATCAGGATGGGTCGAAGGTCCATGTCCGGCACAGTAGGCCTGCATACACCCGGCCGCGTTTCTCGCTCACTCGACCGGTCGGACCTGACCGCACGTGCGTCAGCGACGCACACACCGCGGGTAGCCCCGGCTGACCGACTTCATGGGCGACGGGGAGGATCGGGATGCGCACGTTCCGCTGGAGTCCTCAATGGACTATCGCAGTCGTGGTGGTGACCGCGGTCGCCGCTGCCGTGACCATCCCGCTGAGCCTGCCCGACGAACCGGACGCGACGGTCTCGGGCCTTCCCGACCACGCCGTGCCCCCGAGCATTCTCGAGACGGTGCGGCTCTCCTCGCCCCACGGACTCGACGGCCTCACCGCCACGCTCGACGGCGAACCCCTGCGGTTGCGCCGCGAGGGCGCCGCACTGCGACCGGAGGTCGTGGCGCTGCCCGAGGGTGTCCACGTGCTCGTCGTGACACCTCCGCCGGGCACGTTCGGGGAGTCCGAGCAGACGGAGATCACCTTCCGGGTCGACGCCACGCCGCCGCGACTGGACATCCGGCCCGTCGAACCGGTCGAGCGAGGGGAAGCCGGCGAGATCCGTGGGACGGCGTCGGGCGCCGTGCGGGTGTCGGCCGCGGGTGAGGAGACCCGGCCCGCCGCCGACGGGTCGTTCACCCTGCCCGTCCGCGCCGGTGCGGGCACCGTCACGGTGGTGGCGCACGACGAGGCGGGCAACGCCACCACCGAGGACGTCGCCGTCACCCTCCGGCATCCGGGCATGAAGGCGGTGCACCTGACTGCCAGCGCCTGGGCCAGCTCCGCGCTACGGGAACCGGTGCTGGACCTGGTGCGCGAGGGCCGTATCGACACCGTCCAACTCGACATCAAGGACGAGACCGGCCAGATCGGGTACGCGTCGCAGGTTCCGCTGGCGCAGGAGATCGGCGCGACCACCGAGCTCTACGACGCGAGGGCGGCTCTCGACCTCCTCCACGAGGAGGGTGTGCACGTCGTGGGCAGGCTGGTGGCCTTCCGCGACCCGATCCTCGGTCGAGCGTCGTGGGAGTCGGGCGACGACCAGCGAGTCATCCAGACCACCGGCGGCAGCCCCTGGTCGGGCGGGTACGGCGACTACTCGTTCACCAACTTCGCCGATCCGGAGGTCCGGGAGTACAACATCGCGCTCGCCGAGGAAGCGGCCCAGCTCGGTTTCGACGACATCCTCTACGACTACGTCCGCAGACCGGACGGCGACGTCTCCGCCATGGTGATCCCCGGGTTGACGACGACACCCGAGGAGGCCATCGCGAGCTTCCTCGCCGAGTCGCGCACGGCCGTGCACCGGCACGGCGCGTTCCAGGGAGCCTCGGTCTACGGCATCGCCGCCTCCCGACCCGAGCAGATCGCGCAGGACATCCCCGCCATGTCCGAGCACGTCGACTACGTGGCACCGATGGTGTATCCGTCGCACTGGGGGCCCGGCGAGTACGGTGTCGCCGACCCGGAGCGCCGGCCCTACGACATCACGGCCCGCTCGCTCGCCGACTTCCAGCGGATCGCCCGGGAGAACGGGCGCACCCGGGTCATTCCGTGGCTTCAGGCGTTCAGCCTCGGCGTCGAGTACGGGCCGGGCGAGATCCGCGCGCAGATCGAGGCGGCGGCGGACAACGGTATCGACTCGTTCCTGTTGTGGAACGCGGGCTGCCGCTACGACCCTCGGGCGCTGCCGCCGACGTGACGCGGGCTCAACCTCGGCCGACGAACGGCATCTTGGTGGCGGTCACGGTCAGCGAGAACACGTTGGCCTCCAACGGAAGCCCGGCCATGTAGCGCACGGCCTCGGCCACGTGCGACACGTCGATACCGGGTTCGGGTCGCACGTGGCCGTCGGCCTGCTTCGCCCCGGCCGCGAACCCGGCCGTCATCTCCGTGGCGGCGTTGCCGACGTCGAGCTGGCCGCAGGCGATGTCGAACGCCCGGCAGTCGAGCAGGATCGACTTGGTGAGTCCGGTGATGGCGTGTTTCGTGGCGGCGTAGGCGACGCTCTCCGGCCTCGGCGTCGTCGCGGCCAGCGACCCGTTGTTGATGATCCGGCCGCCCCGCGGTTCCTGCGCCTTCATCACCCGCACGGCCTCCCGCGCGCAGAGGAACATGCCCGTCAGGTTGACGTCCACCGTGCGGCGCCAGTCCTCCACGGACACCGTGTCGATCGAGCCGACGGGCCCGAACGTGCCCGCGTTGTTGAACAGCACGTCGACCCGGCCCCAGGTCGCGACGACGGTCTCGAACAGGGCGCCCACCGCCGCGGGGTCGGTGACGTCGGTGGGTACGACCAGCGCGGCCGCCTCGTAGTCGGCGCCGGCCTCGCGCAGCGCTGCCTCACGCCGTCCGGCCAGCGCGACGCGGTACCCGTCGCGCAGCAGTGCCTGCGCCGCCGCTCTGCCGATGCCCGTTCCCGCCCCGGTGACCACCGCGACCCGTCCGTGAGCCATGTGCGCGTCCCTTCACTCGGCCTCCACTCGGGACATCACACCATCCAGGACGTCGCGGTGGTGAGCGGATGGGTACCTCACCCGACGAACCCCACGGCGAACATGCCCGCCATGCCGACGCTCATGACCGTCCGGCAGCCGTCCCTCGACGCGACGCCCTCGGGCTCGGGTGTTCCCGCGCGGCGCGAGCGCATCATGCGCCGCGCCGTGAGCACGGCGTCCACGGCGAAGTAGAGCGCACCGGCGAGTGCCACCGCCGGCAACGCGTAGCCGCCGGTGGCGCCCTCATCCACCATGACCGGCCACACCCCGTGTCCAGTGTCGCCGTGCGGCATCGCCGCCAGCATGTACACCATGGCGAGGGCGCTCACCCCGTGGTGGAGGTCGCCGTGGCGACACCCGCCCTGCTCGGCCCGGCCCCGGACGGCGGCGACCAGGAAGAACGACGCCGTGACCACGAAGAGGGCCTGCCAGCCCGCCACGGGGACGGGAAAGCCGAACGGCGACACCATGGCCAGCATGGCCACGGCCATGAGCAGTCCCGCGACGTCGGCGTGCCTCGTCGCGGCACCGAGTGCCGGGTAGTCGAGCCGCACGAGCCTCGCCAGGCACGGCCTCACGAGCGCGGCGAACATGGCCGTGGCACACCACGCCACGGCCACCGGAACGCCCATCGGTGCCTCCCAGGGGATTCCCGAGCCCGCGGGCCCGGGTCGCCGAACGGTTGTCACCGTGGCATCCCGGCGACACCCTCCACCAGCGGTCAGGCAGGTGAAAGGTCAACTCGCGCGCGCACGCACCGTGCACACCGGGACAGCGTTCGGGCTACCGCACTCGTAGTCTCGGCACCATGCGTCTGTCGTTCCGTGCCCGGCGCGCTGGGCAACTCGCCCTCACGGCCAACGCCCTGCGTCCGCTGCGCGGGGCGCATTGGGGCTTCCCGGCCTTCGTCACCGGGTGGCTCACGTCGGAGTTGGCGCCGCACCTGCTCGCGATCACCCTCACCGACACCGCCGCACACGTGGCTCGGCGCGGGGTCCGGAACGTCGACCGGCCGGGCGTGGTGGCGGCGGGGCTGTCCACCGTCGGGCTGGGTGCGCTGATCGCGTCGGCGCAGCGGGCGCGGGGCGTGGTCGAACAGGCGCTCGTCGACGCGCTCGGCCCGGGCTACACCGACGAACTGCGTCCGGCGCCCTCGGCGTCCGACCTCGCCACGCCGTGGGGTCAGCTGGCGCTGCCGTTCCGCATGCGGCATCCGGACGTGCACGTCGACCGCGACATCGCCTACTTCCAGGGCGGCAGGAGGTTCCTGCTCGACGTCTACCGCCCCCGACGGCCGGTGGCGAACCGCCCGGTGCTGTTCCAGGTACACGGCGGGGCGTGGGTGACCGGGAACAAGGACCAGCAGGGTGTCCCGCTGATGTTGCACATGGCGGCCCGCGGCTGGGTCTGCGTGGCCATCAACTACCCGCTCTCCCCCGCCGCCCGCTGGCCGCAGCACATCGTCGCGGCCAAGCGGGCGCTCGCCTGGGTGCGCGAGCGGATCGCCGACTACGGCGGCGACCCCTCGTTCATCGCCGCCACGGGCGGTTCGGCCGGAGGCCACCTGGCCGCGCTGCTGGCACTGACTCCCAACGACCCCGTGTTCCAACCGGGTTTCGAGGACGTCGACACCAGCGTGCAGGTGTGCGTTCCGCACTACGGGGTGTACGACTTCGCCGCCACCACGGGCGCACCGGCGAGCCGGACCCGCCTGCGGCATCTGCTCGCCCGCTACGTGGTCGGCACCGATCCGGAGCTGTCGCTGGACGACTACGTCGCCGCCTCACCGCTGGACCGCGTCAACTCCTCCGCTCCCCCGTTCTTCGTGGTGCACGGCGAGCACGACACGCTGGTGCCGGTTCGCGAGGCGCGGGAGTTCGTCCGCCGCCTGCGTGCGGCGTCGCCGCACCCGGTCGCCTACGCCGAGATCCCCGGCGCTCAGCACGCGTTCGACCTCTTCCCGTCGATCCGCAGTGCCCACGTGGTGCGCGGCGTGCAGCGGTTCCTCGACTGGGTCCACGCACACCGCGACACCGCGACGGGGTGATCTCCGGCGGCCGGACGAACGCGTCAGGCCTTGAGCTTCGGCAGCACCTCGCGGCCGAAGACCTCCAGCCACTCCTTCTGGTTGCGCCCCACGTTGTGCACGTAGATCCGGGTGAAACCGATGTCGATGAACCGCTGCAGGGACGCGCGGTGCACGTCCGGGTCGGACGACACCACCATGCGGCCCTCGAAGTCCTCCCGGCGCACGAGCTTGGCCATCTGCTCGAAGTCGAACGGCGAGCGGATGTCGGCCTTGGGGAACTTCATGCCCCCGTTGGGCCACTGCTCCAGCGCGTTGCGCCACGCCTCCTCGTCGGTCGCCGCCCACGACAGGTGCACCTGCAGCAGCTTCGGCATGCTGTCCGGGTCCTTGCCAGCCTTGCGTGCGCCCTGGCCGAAGTTGTCGAGGATGCCCACGAGTTTCTCCAGCGAGGCGCCGGGCGTGATCAACCCGTCGGCGAGCTCACCGGTCTTGCGCGTCGTGTACGGGCCCGCCGAAGCGATGTAGATCGGCGGCGGGGCTTCCGGCATCGTCCACAGTCGAGTGTTGTGCAGCTTGAAGAACTCGCCCTTGTGCTTGACGTCCTTGCCACTGAACAACTTCCGGATGATCTCGAGGGCCTCGAACATCCGCCGCACCCGCTCCGGCGCCTCCGGCCAGTACCCGCCGATAATGTGTTCGTTCAGCGCCTCGCCGGATCCGATGCCGAGCCACGTGCGCCCCGGGTAGGTGGCTTCGAGCGTGGCCGCGGCCTGTGCCACCAGAGCCGGGTGCTGCCGGAACGACGGACACGTCACGCCGGGCCCGAGGTCACCTGTGGTGTTCTCGGCGAGCGAGGCGAGCACGCTCCACACGAACGACGCCTCGCCCTGCGCGGGAACCCACGGCTGGAAGTGGTCGGCCGCCATCTGGCCCGAGAAGCCGTGCTGTTCGGCCAGCGCGGCCAGCTCGATGGACTCCCGCGGCGAGAACTGCTCCAGCGCCGCGGCGATCCCGATCTGCACGTCACCCACGTGTCTTACCCCTCGTGTTCGTGGTCCGGTGGGTCAGCCTTCTCCAGAACCTACCCCGCGTGGCGCCCGGCCAACGCGGCCAGCTCGTCGAGCGCGGTCAGCGTCTCCGCCTCGGGCAGCGTGGGCAGGAAGAACGTCACCCGCTCGACTCCGACGTCCGCCCAGCCCTCGATGCGGGACTCGTCGCGGCCGGCGGCGAAGATCGTCACCGGCACGTCGCTCTTCCCCCGCTCCGCCAGGGAGCGCAGCACCGAGCGGATCTGCTCGGGTTCGGTGTGTCCGCGCGGCAGCCACCCGTCGCCGTGGGCGGCGAGCCGCTCGATCGCCGCCGGGCTCTCACCACCGACGTAGATCGGAGGGTGCGGCGTCCTCACAGGCTTGGGCCAGGCGTAGATCGGGTCGAAGTCGACGTGCTCACCGTGGAACTCCGCCTGCTCGGAGGTCCAGATCGCCTTGATCGCCTGGAGTTGCTCGTTCAGCAACGCACCCCGCGTGCGCGGGTCGGTGCCGTGGTTGCGCATCTCCTCGCGGTTCCAGCCGACGCCCACACCGAAGACGAACCGTCCGTCCGAGATCAGATCGAGGCTCGCCGCCTCGTTCGCCGTGTGGATGACGTCGCGCTGCACGACCAGCGCGACCCCGGTGCCCAGCAGCAGCGTCTCCGTCACCGCCGCGGCCGCGCTCAACGCCACAAACGGGTCGAGGGTGCGGTAGTACGGGCGAGGCAGCTCGCCACCGTCCGGATAGGGCGTCTCCCGGCTCACCGGGATGTGCGAGTGCTCCGCCAGGAAGAGCGAGTCGAACCCGCGTTCCTCCAGAGCGGTGGCCAGCGTGGTCGGCCGGATGCCTTCGTCCGTCACGAACGTCGAGATACCGAACTTCATGACACCGGCCAACCACGCTCGGCTCCGATTTGTTCCGCCGTCACACGTTCCGGCGGTACTGTCCACCCACTTCGAAGAACGCGTGGGTGATCTGCCCGAGCGAGCACACGCGGGCGGCGTCCATCAGCACGCCGAACACGTTCTCCCCGCCGGCCGCCGCCTCCCGCAGCCGGGCGAGCGCCCGCTGGGCCTCGTCCCGGTGCCGTTCGTGGAAGTCGGCGAGGCGCCGCAGCTGCGACTGCTTCTCGTCCTCCGTGGCCCGCGCGAGCTCCACCTCCACCTCGTCGTCCTCGGGATGGGGGCTGCGGAACATGTTGACCCCGACGATCGGCAGCGACCCGTCGTGCTTGAGCCGCTCGTAGAGCATCGACTCGTCCTGGATCTTGCCGCGCTGGTAGCCGGTCTCCATGGCACCGAGCACCCCGCCGCGTTCCGTGATGCGCTCGAACTCGGTGAGCACGGCTTCCTCGACCAGGTCGGTGAGCTCGTCGATGACGAACGACCCCTGCAACGGGTTCTCGTTCTTCGACAAGCCCCACTCCTTGTTGATGATCATCTGGATGGCCAGCGCGCGCCGCACCGAGCTCTCCGTCGGCGTGGTGATGGCCTCGTCGTAGGCGTTGGTGTGCAGCGAGTTCGCGTTGTCGTACAGGGCACACAGCGCCTGCAGGGTGGTGCGGATGTCGTTGAAGCTCATCTCCTGCGCGTGCAGGGAGCGCCCGGAGGTCTGGACGTGGTACTTGAGCTTCTGCGACCGCTCGTTCGCACCGTAGCGGTCGCGCATGGCGACGGCCCAGATCCGGCGGGCGACCCGGCCCAGCACCGAGTACTCGGCGTCCATGCCGTTGGAGAAGAAGAACGACAGGTTGGGCGCGAAGTCGTCGATGTGCATGCCCCGGGCCAGATAGGACTCCACGTAGGTGAAGCCGTTGGCGAGGGTGAACGCGAGCTGCGTGATCGGGTTCGCCCCGGCCTCGGCGATGTGGTAACCCGAGATCGACACCGAGTAGAAGTTGCGGACCTCGTTGGCGATGAACCACTCCTGGATGTCCGACATCATCCGCAGCGAGAACTCGGTGGAGAAGATGCAGGTGTTCTGCCCCTGGTCCTCCTTCAGAATGTCGGCCTGCACGGTGCCCCGCACCTGCCGCAGCGTCCACGCGCGAAGCTCGGCGGCCTCCTCCTCCGTGGGCTCGCGGCCGTGCTCCTCGCGGAAGGCGTCCATCCGCTGGTCGATCGCCGTGTTGAGGAAGAACGCCAGGATCGTCGGCGCCGGGCCGTTGATGGTCATCGACACCGACGTGGTCGGTGCGGTCAGGTCGAACCCGTCGTAGAGGGCCTTCATGTCGTCGAGCGTCGCGATGGAGACACCCGACGTGCCCACCTTGCCGTAGATGTCCGGACGCGTGTCCGGGTCCCAGCCGTAGAGCGTCACCGAGTCGAACGCGGTGGACAGCCGCTTGGCCTCCGAGTCGGACGAGAGGTACTTGAAGCGGCGGTTGGTCCGGAAGGCGTCGCCCTCGCCCGCGAACATCCGGGCCGGGTCCTCGCCCTCACGCTTGAACGGGAACACGCCCGCGGTGAAGGGGAAGTACCCGGGCAGGTGCTCGCGGCGCAGGAACGACAGCAGCTCGCCGGGCTCGGTGTACCGCGGCAACGCGACCCTCGGGATGCGGCTGCCCGACAGCGTGTCCCGCCACAGCGACGTGCGGATCT
This sequence comes from Saccharomonospora azurea NA-128, assembly GCF_000231055.2. GTDB lineage: Bacteria > Actinomycetota > Actinomycetes > Mycobacteriales > Pseudonocardiaceae > Saccharomonospora > Saccharomonospora azurea. The sequence continues at coordinate 1,249,946 of NZ_CM001466.1, forward strand.
CCTTGTCGCGCACCCTGAAGACGAGCTCGTCACCGCGGTACTGCTCGGCCAGCTCGTCCCAGCTCTCCAACAGCGCGGTGGTCTCGGAGTCGACCTCGGCGTCGGCCTTCTCCAAGAGCCGGTCGACGTCCTCGGTGGCGGCGTTCTCCGCGACCAGCGCGTCGCGCACGGCGCGCAGCTGCGCCCGCTTCCGCACCGCCTCGACCTGCGTGCGGGTGCGCTCGTGGTAGCGGCGCACCGTCTCGGCGATCTCGGCGAGGTAGCGGGTACGGCTACCGGGGGATCACGACGCTGGTGTCGGTGGACACCTTGCCCTCGATGGCCGGCAGCATGCCGGCCGAGACGGACAGTCCGCTGCCGGAGAGCAGGTCGCGCAGATGCTGGTAGAGCGCCGTGACGCCGTCGTCGTTGAACTTCGCGGCGCTCGTACCGAAAACCGGCATGTCCTCGGGCGAGGTGCCGAACTGCTCCCGGTTGCGCACCATCTGGCGCGCCACGTCCCTGCGCGCGTCCTCGGCGCCACGCCGCTCGAACTTGTTGATCGCCACCACGTCGGCGAAGTCGAGCATGTCGATCTTCTCCAGCTGCGACGCGGCACCGAACTCGGGCGTCATCACGTACAGCGTGTGGTCGACGTGGTCCACGACGCCCGCGTCGCCCTGCCCGATACCGGGCGTCTCGACGATCACCAGGTCGTAGCCGGCCGCCTTGCACGCCTTCACCGCGTCGTCGAGCCCGGTGGGGATCTCCGAACCCGCGCCACGCGTGGCGAGCGAGCGGAAGTACACCCGGTCCCCGGTGAGGCTGTTCATGCGGATGCGGTCGCCCAGCAGCGCTCCACCGCCCCGGCGCCGGGTGGGGTCGACGGCCAGCACGGCGATCCGGAGCTTGTCCTCCTGGTCGAGCCGGAAGCGCCGGATCAGCTCGTCGGTCAGCGACGACTTCCCCGAACCGCCCGTGCCCGTGATCCCGAGCACCGGAACGGTGCGCGCCGAGGCGGCCTCGGCGATCGCGTCCCGCCAACCCTCCGGCAGCGTGCCGTGCTGCAGCTGCGTGATGGCCCGCGCGAGAGTCGGCATGTCACCGGACAGCAGTGCGTCCACCGAGCCGGGTTGGTCGGCCGACAGGTCCACGTCGCACTCGCGGATCATCAGGTTGATCATGCCGGGGAGGCCGAGTTCGAGACCGTCGTCGGGGGAGAAGATCCGGGCTACTCCACGCGAGTGCAGCAGCTCGATCTCGTCGCGCACGATGACCCCGCCACCGCCGCCGTAGACGCGGATGTGGCCCGCACCGCGCTCCCGCAGCAGGTCCACGAGGTAGCTGAAGTACTCGACGTGCCCGCCTTGGTACGCGCTGATGGCGACACCCTGGACGTCCTCCGAGATGGCAGCGGTGACCACCTCGTCGACCGAACGGTTGTGTCCGAGGTGCACCACCTCGGCCCCCTGCGACTGCAGGATGCGCCGCATGATGTTGATCGACGCGTCGTGCCCGTCGAACAGGCTCGCAGCGGTCACGAACCGGACGGGGTGCACGGGTCGATGGAGTTCGGAGGTCATGCCTCCAAAATACTAGGACTTCCGACTTTCTGAGAACCGAGCGACAGCGTGATGCGGGCCTCATGGACCCGGATCGGTTCAGGACGCCGAGTTCGCCGCCCGCAGCGCGATCCACTTCCGCATGGCGTACTCCACCAGCGTGATGAGCGTCTGCTTCGTGGACTCCCGATCACGGGCATCGCATCGCACGATGGGAATACTCGGATCGATCGACAGCGCCTCGCGGACGTCGTTCAGGTCGTGCTGCAGGATGCCGTCGAACGTGTTGACGCCGACGATGTAGGGCAGACCACGGTCCTCGAAGAAGTCCACGGGCGCGAACGAGTCGGCCAGCCGCCGCGTGTCCGCGATGACCACCGCCCCGATGGCTCCCCGTACGAGGTCGTCCCACATGAACCAGAACCGCTGCTGGCCGGGCGTTCCGAACAGGTAGAGGATGAGGTCCTCGTCCAGGGAGACCCTGCCGAAGTCCATGGCCACCGTCGTGGTCGCCTTGTTCGGCGTCGCCCCGAGGTCGTCGATGCCCGTGCTCGCATCGGTCATCATCGCCTCGGTGGTCAACGGAACGATCTCGGACACCGAGCCGACGAACGTCGTCTTGCCAGCGCCGAACCCGCCCGCCACGACGATCTTGGCGGACGTCATCGTCTTCGACGCGGCTTCGCGCGGTGCCTTAAAGCCGGCGGAGTCCACTCAACACCCTTTCCATCAACGTCAGGTGCGCCTCGGCGCTTTCGTCACCGCTGACGGTCCTGTGCACGGTGACAAGCCCCGCGTCGGCCGCATCGCTGATCAGCACCCGGGCCACACCCAGTGGGACCCGGAGCCGGGAGGCGATCTCCGCGACCGACTGTGGGGTACGACATTCTTCCATGATCACCTGAAGCTCGATTTGCTCGGGCACCGCCAGCAATGCCGCGGCCCTCGTGGAGATCAACGTCTCCAGCTCCAGGTGGTAGTTCGCCCTGGTCCGGCCGCCGGTGAGGGCGTAAGGACGGACGACACCGATCTCCTCCGTCGGCTGCAACGGGATAGCTTCGACTGCCACAGGTTGCTCCTTGGTGTTCGCTCGGTCCTCGCCGTCTCCGCACTGCGACCGGGATCGCTCGGAAACCCCCTCCACCCGCTCCGGACCGGCCGACGCCCTCTCGGCGTCCGGCTCCCGGGGGGTCGAGGGCCCCGTGCTCATCCCGCGGTCACCCCACCGGTTCGCCGACCCGCGGTCCGCCCGAACCCTGGAGTTGCGCCCGAAGCTCCGGCGTGAGGAGCTGTCCCACCCGATCGACCAGCAACGTCATCTCGTACGCGACCTGTCCGATGTCGCAGTTCGGAGCGGCGAGCACGGCGAGACACGACCCGTCGCTGATCGACATGAGGACCATGATCCCGAGTTCCATCTCGACGACGGTCTCCGTCACGGCACCGGCCTCGAAGCACCGCGCCGCCCCCTGGGTGAGGCTGACCAGACCGGATGCCACCGCCGCGAGCTGGTCAGCGCGGTCGAGCGGCAGCCGGTTCGACGACGTCAGCAGCAGACCGTCGGCCGACACCACCACGGCGTGCGCCACACCGGGCACCCGCTCGGCGAAGTCGTTGACCAGCCATCCGAACTGGTTCTGCTGAGGCGCGGAGCGATCCGACACGGTCATTCACCCTCCAGTCTTTCGTCTGCGTTGTCGGTCTCACTGGTGACGTGATGCCGACCTCTGCGGACTCCCTGTTGAAAGCTCGCCAGCCTCCCTCGCACGTCGGCGGGGTCTCTCGGCAGCCCCCGACGCGGTTCCGCCCGCCCCTCGGGGGCCGCGCTGCCGGGTAGCAGCCTCTCCCCACGGCGTCGTCTGGGCAAACCGGCAGCCGTGTAACTCGTCGGCTCCGCCCGGGAGACCTCCTCGACCGCCCGCCAGCGCTCGTCGGCGGCGAAAGCCCAGCTCGTGGCCCCCTCGTCGGGTGTCTGGTCACCCGACGACGGGGCGTCGGCACCGTCCTCTCCGCCGTGCGACGAATCGGTGGAAGGTCGTGCCGCGTCGGTGAACAGCGCTCCGGCGCTGCCGACGACATCCGTGGTCTCCGCCGGCCCGGGCTCGTCGGGGGCCGCGCCGGGGCGAACGCGCTTCGGCCGCACCGGAAGCGCCGCTCCGCCACCCGAGGCCTCGCCCTCGTCCGAGTCGGCTCTCCGGTGCCGGCGGCCGCGGGTGACTCCCTGCTGGAAGCTGCTCAGTCTGCCGAGCACCTCGGCCGGGTCGCGGGGACGACGCTGTCGTTCCTCGGGTTCGGCACTGCTCGCGCCGGGAGCCGCGCTCCCCGGCAGCAACTGCTCACCACGCCGCCGTCGAGGCAGGCCCGCGTCGGTGAACTCGGAGGGCGCCTGCCGCTCGGAGACCTCCTGCACGGTCTTCCACGTGCGGTCCGCGGCGAACTCCCAGTCCTTGTCCGGCTCGGGCGGCGAGCCACTGCCCGCCGCGTCGGTGACCTTGCGGAACCAGGCCGACACCATCTCGTCGAAGATCGGTGTGGTCTCGGCGTTCTCCACGGCCGCCTTGCGCGCCTTGCGCTCCTCCTCGGTGGGAGGCGCGCCCAGGTTGCTCTGCGTGACGGCAGCGCTCCACCAGTCGCTGACCGCGGTGCTGTCCGCCTCGCTGTTCGCCTCGAACAGCTTGCTGCCCGACAGGAGCTCGCCGCTCGACTCGTCGGAGCGGTCGGTGCGCCGCTGGGTGTGCTCGGCGGCCTGCGCCTCCGAGGGCCACGCGGGCCCCGCGCCGCTGCCGGGCCCGGGTTCGTCGCCCTCCGTGCGG
>NZ_CM001466.1:1254399-1351899 GCF_000231055.2 Saccharomonospora azurea NA-128
GCCGCTGCCGGGCCCGGGTTCGTCGCCCTCCGTGCGGGCCCCCTGCCGAGCGGCCGACGCGTCGTCCCAGCCGATGGGGGTGAACAGCGCGGCGCCGGTGAGCTCGTTGTCGCCCTCGGCGTCGGCCCTGCCGCTGCCCAGCGGAGCCGACGTCCGCGACGCCGGACTCTCGCCCGGTCTCCGCCGTGGCAGGGGCCCACCGGGCGTGTCCAGGGTTCCCGCCGGGGTCGGGGGCTCGACGGTGTCGGCTGCCGGTTCGCGCGGCGCCGGTTCCACGGGCTCTCTGACCGCCGGCGCGAGCGGCGCGTAGGCCGACTGCTCGTCGTTCACCAGCTCCGCCGGAACGGCGACCGTGGCCCGGACCCCGACGATGTCCTTGCCGCCGTGCAACTCCACACCGATGTTGTGCCGGCTCGCGAGCCGGCCCACCACGAACAAGCCCATGCGGCGGGAGGTCGTGAGATCGATGGAGCCCGCCTCCGACAGCCTCTCGTTGGCCTCGGCGACCTCGCGCTCGTTCATGCCGATGCCCTCGTCGAGGATGTCGATGGACAACGACGCGTCGTCGAGCTGCCGGGTGGCCACGGTGACCTCGGTCTCGGGTGCGGAGAACGCGGTCGCGTTGTCGAGCAGTTCCGCGACGAGCCGGATGAGGTCGCCCGCCGCGTAACCGACCACGCTGACCGGAGGCGGCGTCCGCACGACGACCCGCTGGTACTGCTCGATCTCCGAAACGGCGGCGCGCAGCACGTCGGTGGCGCTCACCGGCTGTCCCGACCGACGTGCGGGCTCCGCGCCGGAGAGGACCATGAGGTTCTCGTTGTTCCGGCGCATGCGCGTGGCGAGGTGGTCGAGCTGGAACAACGTCGCGAGCTGGTCGGCGTCCTCCTCGTCCCGCTCCAGCCGTTCGATCAATTGGAGCTGCCGCTGCACCAGGCTCTGACTGCGCCGCGAGAGGTTCACGAACACGGACGCGTACCCGGCGCGCATGCCCGCCTGCTCGGCCGCCAACCGCAGAGCCTCGCTGTGGACGGCGTCGAACGCCCTGGCCACCTCGCCGATCTCGTCGCGCGTGCCGATCGGCACGGGATTGATCTCGGTGTCGTCGGTGTGTCCTTCCTGGATCGCCTGCACGGCCTCAGGGAGTTCGTGCTGCGCGACCTCCAGCGCGCTGTTCCGCAGGACCTTCAGGGAGCGCAGCAGCTGCCGGCTGATGAGGAACACGACGACCGCGGCGAGGACGAAGGCGACGACCAGCACCGCGGACAGGAGCCCGACGCCGGTGCCGGCGTCGTCGGCCAGCTCGCCGGTGCCGCCGGTCAGTTCGTCGCCCAGCCGGTCGGCGACCTCGCCCATCGAGGTGAAGACGGCGGCGCCCGTCTCGGCCCACTCGTCGGCGTCCGTGGAGTCCAGCAGGTCCCTGCCTGCGTCCTGACTCGACAGCACCGCGTCGACGACGCGCTGGTACTCGTCGAACGCGGCACCACGCACGGTCCCGTCGAAGAGTGCGCGCTGGCCCTCGGTCGCCGCCGCGGAGAACTCGGCGAGCCGGTCCGCGTGCCGCACCCCGGCGGTGCGCACGAGGTTGAACTCGCTCGGCGTGAGGCCGAACGCGATGCCGTGCTTGATCAGGGCCTGGTGGACCGACACCTCGTCGCGGGCGACCAGGAGGTGGTGCACCGCCCCGGCCGTGGCACCGAGGCCCTCGGCACCGATACCGTTCACCACCGCGGTGTCGACTTCGAGCAACGCGGCCGTGACCGCCCGGTACTCCTCGACGGCCTCGACGGCACCGAGCTGACCTCCGGACACCCGCTCGCGGATGTCCTGCAGCGCGGCGAGTTGCTCGTCGAGCCCCTTCCGAACGCCTGCGAGCGGTTCCGGGACCTCGGCCACGGCGTCGGTGAGCGGTCCGCGGGCGCGGTCGACCTCCTCTCGGACCTGGCCCAGCTCGTCCGAGTCGAGACCCGAGCCGTCGGTCAGTGCCGCCGCGGTGAGCGTGCGTTCCCGCTGCACGGCGTCGAGCAACGCCCGGGAGGTCTCTCCCACCTCCGCGAGTTCGCGTTGCGTCTCGTACTGGCTCGCGCGGTCCAGCTGGTTGCCGAGGGTGAACGCGCCCATGACGATCGCGATGACGATCGGGATGAGCGTGACCGCCCCGAGCTTGAGCGGGAGGTTCCAGTCACGCCAACGCAGGGCCGCACGCCAGCGGGAAGGAGGGCGCTCCTCCTCACCGAGGAGTTCGCCCACCGGCACTTGGCCATCTGACGCAACCTTCACGAAGGTGACTCCTCCTCCGGCTCGCTCACTGTCCTCACGAGGTGTGCGGCTTTCCACGTGGCGTCCGCCTCGGCTCGCCGTGCGGATGAGCGCCGCTCTCGTCGTCGATCCGCCGTCTTCCGTGTCCCGCACACCCACTCCCCGCGCTGACGACGGCACGCCACGTACTAGTGGACGTACCCTCCGTGACCGCCCGTCGGCCGAGCCGGGGCAGGAGTTGGTCGGGTGGACCGAGCCTACACCACGGACGGCCCCCATGATCTTGGTTGCAAACAGGGCGCCGACCTGCAGAAACAGTCCGCACAAACGATCAAGGCACGCGCCGACGTCACGGACGGCACCCAGATCGTCGCGCCATGATTACGACTTTCATCAGGTCGAGGCGGTCAAGTCTCACCCACACAGCCGATACCTCGCCGCCGTCGTCACCCATTCGGCTCAGTGCGCCGAGATTCTCAGTGGAACGCGTGGTGGCAAGTGTGCACGATCTTGTGTCTCGGGCACAGCGGGCAGTCGCCCGAAAACGGCATTTCTCCAGGCACTCCGCTCGTCTCCCGACGGCCGAACGGCACCGTCGACGAGCACCCCTACCCTCTGAGGGGTGAACGACACGGTGGCGCGTATCCGCGGTTTCCTCAACACGTACCGGCCCCCGACACCGTGCCTGGTGGTCGACGTCGACACCGTCGTCGACCGCTATCGACGGCTCGCCGCGGCCTTCGACGGATGCCGGGTGCAGTACGCCGTGAAGGCGAATCCGCATCCGGCCGTGCTCCGCGCCCTGACCGCCGAGGGGGCCGCGTTCGACGTGGCCGGCCCCGGCGAGATCGACCTGTGCCTCGCCGCGGGCGCCGACCCGGCGACGCTGTCCTACGGCAACACGATCAAGAAGCCGACCGACATCGCCCGCGCGTTCGCAGCAGGTGTGCGCGAGTACACCTTCGACGCCGCCGGAGACCTCGACAACCTCGCCCGGCACGCCCCGGGAGCCGAGGTGTCGGCGCGCCTGCTCGTGGAGGGCGGGCCCGACTCGGTCACCCCGTTCGGCCACAAGTTCGGCTGCTGCGCCGAGGACGCGGTCCGGATGCTGGTGCACGCCGCGGAACGCGGACTCGATCCGGTCGGCGTGAGCTTCCACGTGGGCTCGCAGCAACTCGATCCGTCCGCCTGGGACATCGCCGTGGCGGCCGCGGCGAAGGTGTTCGCGGCGACCGCCGAGCACGGGGTGACGCTGCGCAGGCTGAACGTCGGAGGCGGATTCGGCATCCCGTACCTCGATTCCGCCCCGACCACCGGCGCCTACGCCGACGCCGTCGTGTCCGCGGTGCGGGCGCACTTCCCGGCGCCGCCCGAGCTGGTCTGCGAGCCGGGCCGTGCGATCGTCGCCGAAGCCGGACTCATCCGCAGCGAGGTCGTCGTCGTGTCGCGCAAGCGGCCCACCGACCCGCACCGGTGGGTGTTCCTCGACATCGGTCGCTACAACGGTCTCGCCGAGACGGAGAACGAGGCCATCACCTACCGGATCGAGGCTGTGGGCGAGCAGTCCTCCGACGACGGTCCTGTGATCATCGCCGGACCGACGTGCGATGGTGACGACGTGCTCTACCAGCGGACGCCGTACCGGCTGCCCCTGTCCCTGCGCGCCGGCGACGCGGTCGACCTCCTCTCGACCGGGGCGTACACGGCCAGTTACTCGTCGGTGGCGTTCAACGGGATCGAGCCGCTGCGTACGTACTGCATCTCCGAAGGGAGGCTGATCAGTGCCGAGTGACGTCGTGCCGGTCGGCGTGTTCTCCGGCAAGCACGTTCTCGCCGAGTTGGACGGGATCGACCCGCACCTGCTCGACGACGAGGAGTTCCTGCGCACCACCCTGGCGAGCACGCTGACCGACGCGGGAGCGACGGTCTGCGACGTCATCGCGCACCGCTTCGAGCCCCAGGGCGTGACCGTCCTCGCGATGCTCGCCGAGTCGCATGCGTCCCTGCACACCTATCCGGAGCTCGGGGCGATGTTCGTCGACGTCTTCACGTGCGGCCACCGCGCCGACCCGGAACACGCCGTGCGCCTTCTCGCCAAGGCACTCGGATCCGAAGCCGACACCATGTCCACGATCAGCCGGGGCCGCCGGCCCGCGGAGGCGGAAAAATAGATGAGCACACGAATCAGCGAGCCGATGGGTCCTGGCCTCACGCGCGTCTGGGACGTCTCCGAGGTCGTCCTGGACACCCACACCGACTACCAGCACGTCGTGATCGGCCGCACGGCCCACGGCGTGTCCCTCTTCTGCGACGACGAGCGGCAGAGCACCGAAGCCAGCCAGCTCGTCTACCACGAGGCGTTGATGGTGCCGCCCATGCTGCTCGCCGACGAGGTGAGACGAGTCCTCGTCATCGGCTCCAGCGAGGGTGTCGCGAGCCAGCTCGCCGTCGCGTACGGGGCCGACGAGGTCGACCACGTCGACATCGACGCCGAGACCGTGCGGGCCTGTGCCGCCCACCTGCCCTACGGCTACACGCCGGAGGAGCTGGCCGCGGCCGAACGCGGCGACGGTCGCGTGCGCGTCCACTACCGCGACGGCGACGAGTTCCTGTCGAGCACGACGACCCGCTACGACGTCGTGGTGATCGACCTGCCCGACGAGAACGACGATCCGGACGCGCAGCACAACCGCCTCTACGGCGAGGACTTCCTCCGGCGCTGCACCGAGGTGTTGGCAGCGGGCGGCGTGGTCTGCTGCCAGGCGGGATGCCCGACGCTCTGGCGCAACGACACGCTGCTCGCGGCCTGGGAACGGTTCACCGGCGTGTTCGGCACGGTGGTGTACTTCGGCTCCGACGAGCACGAGTGGGCGTTCCTGTCGGGCCGCCCGGACGTGCGCAACGCCCCGGTCGAGGCGATGACCGAGGCGCTCGCGACGTCGGCTTACGTTCCGGAGTCGATCGACGCCGAGACGCTGCGGGGCTGCACCGTGCCGCCGCGTTCGGTGCGACTCAGAGCTTCCGGCCCTCGGTGACCCTGCGGGTCACGGCCCGCTCGGCGACGAAGGAGAAGAAGGGCACGCATCCGGCGAGCAGCACGCCGATCGTGCCCTTCACCGACCACCGGGCCTTCAGCGCCAGGTCGATCGCGAGCACGAGGTAGACCATGTAGATCACGCCGTGGATGGGCGAGTAGACGGCCGAAGGGGTCGCGTTGTCGAATCCGTAACGGATCACCATGACCACGACCAACCCGAGCAGACCGAGCCCGGTCACGAAGGCCGCCCCCCGGAATCGCTGCAAGGGCTTCCGCAGGTCGGCCTTCGTCGTCTCGTCCCGCGCGGTCGTCACCATGTCAGTTCCTCTCCTGCTCACGGGCATTCAGTTGCGCCAGGTAGGCGTTGTACTCCGCCAGCGCTGCGTCCTCGTCGTCCAGAGGCTCGTTCCGCTGATCGCTGCGCGGCGCCGAGTGCGTCGCCACCTCGGTGGGCCGGGGTCGCGGCGCCGCCGTGCGTGCGCTGTGCGAACGAACCCGCGTCGAGGTGTGCGGGGTCTGCGAGTCGTCCGACGTCTCCGCCTCGCGTGTGGCGGCCTGCTTACGCAGCCTGGCCATCCGCCAGAACATGAACGCGGGGAAGAGCCCGAACAGCGGCCACTGCAGCACGTAACCGAGGTTCTGGAAACTGCCGCCTGCCGACGTGAACCGGTCCCACTGCCACCAGGCCAGCCCGCAGCAGACGACGAGGCTCAGCACACACGCAGCGGCGATCAGAAGCGCGCGCGAGGTGGTGGAGCGACGATCGGACACGTCTTCGACGCTAGCACTCCCGTCGGCTACTCCGACCGCACGCCCGGTTTCGCCTGTGATGTCCGCCCACCGGAGCCGGCTTCGGCGTCACCCACGCGTGGACGCGCCCCGCGCGAGGTCGGCGTAGTGCTCCGCGAGCGCGAACACGGTCCGTCCGTAGTCCACCGACCGGTTGTAGGAGAGCACGCCGTCCCACCAGCCGTCGCCGGTGGACAGGTCGCGCCCGTGCGCGCACAGGTAGAACGCGGCGGACAACGCGGCGTCGTCGATCTGATGGGGGTCCGCCTTGCCGTCGCCGGACGCGTCCACGCCCATGACCGCCCAGGTGCTCGGAATGAACTGCATGGGACCGACCGCGCGGTCGTACACGGTGTCGCCGTCGAACTTGCCGCCGTCGGTGTCGGCGATCGCCTTCACCCCCGGCGAGCCGTCGAGCGCGACCCCGATGATCGGCGGCGAGGGCCGCCCGTCGGCACCGATCACGGCACCTCCGTGCCGGCCGTGGTCGGACTCGACCCGCCCGATGCCGGCGAGCATCGTCCAGGACAACCGGCAGTCGGGGTTCTCCTCTCTCAGGACGAGTTCCGCGTTGCCGTACGACCGCAGAGCCCGAGCGGGAACACCGACGACCGGAGCGAGATCGTCGGCCCACTCGTCGAGGGTCGTCTCTCCCGCGCCGCCGTGGTGGCCCGGGCCGGTGTCGGACTCCTCCACCGGCGCCTCGCTTCCCGGTTCGACGTCCGCGGGTTCGATGCCCAGCGCGGGAATCTCGTCGGTCGTCGGTCCAGAAGACGGTGACGCGGCGGTGGTCAGCACCCACGTCCCACTCACTCCGACCGTGAGGATCAGGACGAGCACCAGGAACCGACCGAACACGGGCCGGCGGGACCGGGCGGTGGGTGTGGAAGGTGAAGACGCGCTCTGCTCGGCCGTCGCACCGGGCACGGCTCCTGTATCGGAGTCAGCCACCGATGCGCGCCTCCACGCGTCGAGCGCGACGAGCGCCGGTGGGGATCAGGGACACGAGGCCGCACTGTAGCCGGTGATCGACACGTCGGACAACGACCTGCCGCAGCGACTCGCGGCAGGTCGCGCAACCTCAACCCGCGGCGTCGCGACGCTGGCGCGAGAGCCGGGCGACACACCACGCGGGCGCACTGCCCCGGCGAAGGTGTTCCAACACGGTCAGCGGCCCGAGCCTGCGAGACAGGTCGCTCGGCACCAGTCCCGCCGCGCGGTAGTCGAGCGCACGCTGGTCGAGCGGGCTGATGCCGGCGTCCCACCAGGCCTTGGCCTCCTCGACGTCACCGACCATCTGCCACCAGCCCGCGGCGGCGGCCAACAGGTCGAGCGGCGCCTCGGGAAGCCGCTCCTGCATCGCTTCCACGAAGCCGGGATCCGCGAGGTCCACGGGAGCCCATCGGGCCGTGCCCGCTCCACCACGCTGCCCGGGAATGCCGGGAGCCTTCGTTTCGCTCTGGGGAATCTCCGCCAGCCACGCGGACGCGATGCGGTGGACCTCTCGTTCCTCCGCGCTCTGTTCCCGTTCCGCCGCCCACTGCCGGATCACCGCGTCAACTCCGGGATCTCGCATGCCTGCCTCCTTCGCAACCCACTTCCGTGGTTCCTCAAGGACTGGTCGAGCACCATCTGCAGATTTCGAAGCGTGATTTTTCGGGTACCGCGGGTCACGCAATGTGAGCACCGTAGGAGAGCTCACCGATGCTCCGGAAGAGGTCAGGCGTGCACTATTTCCTCGACCTGTGCATTCAGGGCTGTAATCCACCCGTTTGCCGCAGCGAAACGACCGCGACGGCCAAGTTGATCACGCTGTGTGGTCGGGGAACCGAGCGCAGCACGATGTCCGGCACCCGAAGACGACGGGTGCCGGACATCGTGGCGAATGGGGTCAGGTGAACAGACTCTGGAAGAACGTGACGATCGCTTCCGCACCGTCCTGCAACCAGGCCAGTGCCGTACGCACAGCGTCCGCGGACTCGGTGGGACGCGAGATGAGCAGGAACAGCACGAGCGCGACGGCGCCGAAAATCAGGATCTTCTTCAGGCCCGGCGACATGTTCCCACCCGATTCCGTCTCGTTCCTGCCTCACCGCGTTCCGCTGCGCGAAGACGCCATTCGGCGCGCGCCACCAGCTTCTTCATCATGCCTGATCGCCCCTCGCACCGAGAGCCAATCACGCGAAGGAGGCACCGTGCGGCGCACCCGTCGGATCGACTGTAGAAGATCACCGGTTCGCGGTCCGGCAGCAACACGCCGGTCGCCTCAACGCGGTGTCACGCGATCGTCCCCGCGGCACGCAGCGCGTCGAGCTCGTCGTCGCCGTACCCGAGTTCCCGCAGCACCTCGACGGTGTCCGAACCACGGGGGTGCGGCGGGTGCGGAAGCTCCGGTGGGGTCCGGTCGAACTTCGGCCCCGGCGCGGGCTGGGCGACGCCGTCGATGTCGACGAAGGTGCCCCGGGCCGCGTTGTGCGGATGCTCCGGCGCCTCCCACGGCGACAACACCGGCGTCAGGCAGGCGTCCGTACCCTCCGCCCGGGCCACGAGTTCGTCTCGCGTGCGCTTGCCGATGGCCTCGGCCAACACCTCGCGCAGGCGAGGCCACTGCTGCGGATCGAGGTGGGACGGCACCGTATCCGGGTCGAGCTCCAGCACGTCGACGAGAGCCGCGAAGAACTTGGTCTCGATCGCGCCCACCGCGACGTAGCGGCCGTCGGCGGTCTCGTAGGTGTCGTAGAACGGCGCTCCGCCGTCCAGGATGTTCCGGCCGCGCTCACCCTCCCACAGTCCGCTCGCTTTGAGGCCGAACAGGTGCGTGGTGAGCAGTGCCGAACCGTCCACCATGGACGCGTCGACCACCTGGCCCCGGCCCGACGTCTGCCTCTCGAACAGGGCGGCCAGCACGCCCATCGCGAGGTACATCCCGCCGCCGCCGAAGTCGGCGAGGAAGTTCACCGGCGGTACCGGTCGCTCACCGTGGCGGCCGATCGGGTGCAGCGCCCCGGACAGGCCGATGTAGTTGATGTCGTGCCCGGCCGTGTGGGCCAGCGGCCCGTCCTGCCCCCACCCGGTGATCCGCCCGTAGACGACACGAGGGTTGCGGGCGTGGACGTCGGCGGGACCGAGCCCCATCCGTTCGGTCACCCCCGGCCGGAAACCCTCGACGAACACGTCGGCGTCCTCGACCAGCCGCAGCACCACCTCGACCCCTTCGGGAGTCTTCGTATCGACCCCGATGGTTCTGCGACCACGCAGCAGTGGGTCCTTCGGCATGGCCAGCACGTCTTCGCCCTCGACGACCCTGTCGACGCGCACGACCTCCGCCCCGAGGTCCGCGAGGACCGTGCAGGCGAAGGGTGCCGGGGCCAGACCGGCCAGTTCGACGACCCGGAGCCCGCGTAGCGGTCCGGACTTGCTCGCGTTCACGAAAAACTCCGCCTTCCTGTCACTGCCGATGCGCGTCACAGCGTGCGCGAGATGATGTCTTTCATGATCTCGTTCGTACCGCCGAAGATGCGCGAGATCCGCACGTCCGCCCACGCCCGCGCGATCGGGTACTCGGTCATGTAGCCGTACCCGCCGAACAACTGCAGGCAGTCGTCGACCACCTTGTTGACGCGCTCGGTGGTCCAGAGCTTGACCATGGCCGCGCCCTGCACGTCGAGCTCGCCGCGCAGGTGCCGTTCGATGCACTGGTCGAGGAACGCGCGCGCGACGGCGGCCTCGGTGGCCGCCTCGGCGAGCGTGAACTTGGTGTTCTGGAAGGTGAACACCGGACGGCCGAAGGCGGTGCGCTCCTTCGTGTACGCGATCGTCTGGTCGATCGCGCTCTCCATCCCGGCGACGGCGGTGACGGCGATGATGAGCCGCTCCTGGGGCAGCTGCTGCATGAGCTGCACGAAGCCCTGCCCCTCCGCGTCGCCCAGCAGGTTCCCGACGGGGACGCGGACGTCGTCGAAGAACAGCTCCGCCGTGTCCTGTCCGTGCATCCCGATCTTGTCGAGCACCCGCCCGCGCCGGAGACCGGGCGTGGAGGTCTCCACCACGAGCAGCGAGATGCCCTTGGCCCCGGCGTCCGGGTCGGTCTTGACGGCGACCACGACGAGGTCGGCCAGCCCGCCGTTGGTGATGAACGTCTTCGCACCGTTGACGACGTAGTGGTCACCGTCGCGCACCGCCCGCGTGGTGATCGACTGGAGATCCGAGCCGGTGCCGGGTTCGGTCATCGCGATCGCGCCGACGTACTCGCCGCTCGCAAGCTTCGGCAACCACTCGCGCTTCTTCTCCTCGGCGGCGTAGGCGAGCAGGTAGTGCGCCACGATCCCGTTGTGCACCGTGACGCCCCACGCGCTGTCACCGGCGCGGGCCTGCTCCTCGTAGAGCACCGCCTCGTGGGCGAAGGTGCCGCCTCCGCCGCCGTAGGCCTCCGGGATGGACAGCGCGAGCAGCCCGACCTCGCCCGCCTTCTCCCACACCCGGCGGTCGATGTGCTTCTGCTCCGCCCAGCGCGCCTGGTGTGGCGTGAGTTCGTTCCGACAGAACGTCCGTGCGAGGTCGCGCACGTCGTCCAGTTCCTCGGTCATCCACGACGACCTCGGGTTCTGCAGCGGCACTGGCGCTCTCCCCTCGAAAAACAATACGGCTGTAAGGTAAGTTCCGTTCGGAATGTACGGCACTCCCGTCGTCCGGTAAAGGAGTCGCGCGACCATGCCGGAACGCAGGCACCGCACGCAGGCCGAGCGCCGGGCTCACACCCGGACCGCCCTGCTCGACGCCACCATCACGTGTCTGGTCGAGTTGGGCTACGCCCGCACGTCGATGCAGGAGATCTGTGCGCGAGCCGGGGTCTCGAAGGGCGCGGCCCAGCACCACTTCGCCGACAAGGCCGAGCTGATGGCCACGGCCGTCGCGCATCTGACCACCCGGCTGGCCGAACGCAACGTGCCCGACGAGGCGGACCTGCCCGCCGGGCCGGAACGCGTCGCCGCCGTGATCGACGTGCTGTGGAACTCGTACTCGGGCACGCTCGCGACCGCGGCCCTGGAGTTGTGGACCGCCGCCCGCACCGACCCGGCCCTCGCGGCGGCGATGCGCCCCGTCGACAAGGCACTCGGGCGCTCCACACTGGATCGGCTGGCGGAGCTCGTCCCCGACGTCCCCCGGGACCGGCTGGAAACGCTGTTCTGGCTCACCGTCAACCTGACGCGCGGCCTCGCACTGGACGCCGAACTGGGCGGTGATCCACACCGGCGGGAACAGTTGCTCCGCGAGTGGAAACGGGTGGCGACGGCCCTGTACACCGCCGGGGAGCACTGAGGCGCGTTCGCCGGAGCACGAGCGACAACGTCGCCGGTATGCTCACGCACAACGAGACTACTCTCCAGTAACAACGCGGTGCGTGGAGGTCCCATGAGCAGCATGGTCGACAAGCCGGCGGAGCCCGACTCCCGGCCCGGCACTGTCGGAGGCGTCGTCGGCGCTCCCGTCGTGGCCAGGGCGGATTCCCTCGCCGAACGCGCGGTGAGGGGCCCCGGCGCGGAGTCGGTGACGATGACCGCACCGTTCACCGGGCTTCGGACGGCCGTGCTGCCTCAGGCCTCCGACAGGCTGGCCCGCGCCGCGTTCGCCCGCGCCCGGCGGGCACAGTGCTCGTGGGCCGCCACGAGCGTCGCGCAACGGCAACGCATCCTCTTGCGCCTGCACGAACTCGTCCTCTCCCGGCAGAAGGAGGGACTCGATCTCGTTCAGGTCGAGGCCGGCAAGGCACGACTCGACGCCTTCGACGAGATCAGTGCCACCGCCCTGGTGGCCGACTACTACGGCAGGCACAGCGCCCGGCTGCTGGCCCCTCGACGCGCACCAGGCGCCCTACCCCTACTCACCCGCGCCACACACCTCCGCCAGCCCCGCGGCGTCGTCGGCATCATCTCGCCGTGGAATTACCCCCTCGCGCTGACGGCGATGGACGTGCTTCCCGCGCTCGCCGCGGGCAACACGGTCGTGCAGAAGCCCGACAACCAGACCGCGCTGTCCGCACTGTGGCTGCACGAACTCGCGGGCGAGGCCGGTCTGCCCCGCGACGCCTGGCAAATCGTCCTCGGCAGGGGATCGGTGATCGGCGACGCGATCGTCGAGGAATCCGACTACGTGTGCTTCACCGGGTCGACGCCGACGGGCAAGCGGCTGGCGTCGGCCATCGCGGGACGGCTCACCGGCTACTCGCTCGAACTCGGCGGCAAGAACCCGATGATCGTGCTGCCGGACGCGGACGTCGCGAAAGCGGCGGCGGGCGCCGTGACCGCGTGCTTCTCCTCGGCGGGCCAGCTGTGCGTGTCGGTGGAACGCATCTACGTCCACGACAGCATCCGGGACCGCTTCCTCGCCGAGTTCGCGAACCGCACCAACGCGTTGACCATGGGAAGCGCGCTCGACTACCGCGCGGGCATGGGATCGCTCACCACGCCGGAGCAGCTGCGCGCCGTCTCGGACCACGTCGCCGACGCGCGCTCGCACGGCGCCACCGTGGTCGCCGGAGGCAACGCGCGACCCGACATCGGCCCCCTGTTCTTCGAACCGACGATCCTCACGGACGTGCCGGAGGAGGCGGCGGTGTTCGCCAACGAGACGTTCGGACCCGTCACCTCCGTGTACGGCTACAGCGACGTCGAGGAGGCCATCGAGAAAGCCAACGCGACCGCCTTCGGACTCAACGCCAGCGTGTGGTCGCGCGACACCCGCCGCGCCCGGGAGATCGCGACCCGGCTGAAGGCGGGGACGGTCAACGTCAACGAGGGGTACGCCGCGACGTTCGGCACCGTCGGTGTCCCCATGGGCGGCATGAAGGACTCCGGGGTCGGGCGACGCAACGGCGCCGAGGGCCTGCTGAAGTACACCGAGTCGCAGTCGATCGCCATCCAAAGAGGACTGCGATTGCGTCCACCACGGACGGTGCACCCCGCCATGTGGACGGCGGCGTTGACGGCGGGACTACGCCTGCTGCGCCGGTTGCCCGGTCGCTGACCGGCCTACCGCCCCTCCGCCTCCGACTCCGGGGTGAGCAGGCCACGGTCGTACGCGATGGCCACGGCTTCGGCGCGCCGGTTCGCTCCGAGCTTGGCCATCGCGCGCGACAGGTGCACGCTGACCGTCTTCTCGCTGATGAAGAGCCGCTCGCCCACCTGGCGATTGGTCAGCCCGTCGGCGACGTGTTCGAGCACCGCGCGTTCGCGGGCCGTCAGAGGGTTCACGACGTCGCGCCGGGGCCGAGCGCCCGGGAGCTCGATGCGCGCTCGACGGGCGAGGTCCTCGACGGCCTCCCGCAGCGGACGCGCGCCCAGTCGCCGGGCGACCTCGTGGGACGCGGCCAGCGCGTCGGCGGCACGCTCGTGCTCACCCGCGTCCAACAGCGCCTGCGCGAGGTACCTCCGACACAGGGCCTGCTCGTACACGGCGCCGAAGCCGAACGCACCGACCGCCTCGTCCCACAGCGCGGCGTCGCGAACGCCGCCGAGGTCCTCCGCGGCGGCCCGGGCCCTCGCCAGCCACGCGCGGCCCTCCGGACCGAGGGTGCCGCTGCGGGGCACGCCCTTCTCGACCGTGCGCTGCACCTGGTCCCACAGTCCGCGGCCGGTCTCGACGGCCGTCTCGGCCCCGTCGGCGTCCCTCCGACGCCGGGCGTCGGCCGCCCAGGCGGCGCACGCCTCGATGCCGAGGGCGCCCAGCCGCACGTTGAGGAGGCCGTCGGCGAGGATGCGTTGCACCCGCTCCATGCCGTCCACCACCGCGTCCACCGCTCTGCGGTACTCGCCCCGCCACAACGCGAGCTCGGCACCCCCCGCGGCCACGGCCGCCACGACCCACAGGTCGACTCCACGCCGGTCGCCGTCCTCCGGGTACAGCAGGTCCAGCATGCGCTCGGCGTCGTCGAAGCGGCCCCGAGCCACCAGCAGGTGCAACCAGGTCGACTGGAGGATCGCGGTCACGAGGTCGGAGACCCCGGATTCCGGCCGATCCTGCTCCGCCTCGTCCGGCCAGTCGCCGATCGTGTACCGCAACGCCAACAGGCGGGTCCGCGCCGACAACCCCAGCGGCGACCAGGTGAGTCCGGACTCGGACGCGCGTTTCGCCGTGTGCCGGTAGAGCCGCAGTGCGTCGGGGAGCTCGGCCCGGTCGTCGTAGCTGAGGGCCCGGTAATAGCCCGCGCGCAGCTCCACGTCGAGCGCGTCCACCGCCTGCGCCTCGCGCTCGGCCTGCATCAGCAGCTCCCGCGCGGTCTCGACGTCCCCACGCACGTCGGCGAGCACCCCCTGGATCGTGAGCGCCGCGGCGTGCGGGGCGTCGGCGCCGGCGGCCTTCGCCGCGTCGGCGGCGGCCCGGGCACTGGTCTCGGCGTCGTCGAGCCTGCCGACTCCGCGCAGCACCTGGGCGCGGGTGGCGAACACCCAGGCCTGTTCGGTCGTCGGTTCCCCGTCGGAGACCAGCGCCCACGCGCGGTCGATCGCGTCGACGGCTTCGTCGTACGTGCCCTCCAGCGTCATCAGCGCCTCGGCGAGGCGACGCCAGATCGCCGCCTGCCGCACCGCGGGACTGTGGTCCATCCGCCGGGTCGCCTCCCGGGCGAACGCGATCGCGCGCTCAGGCTCCCCGGACCGGGCGGCGAGCTCCGACGCGGACAGCAGCAGTGTCGTCTCGCTCCGGTCGGGCGGTCGCCGCTCGACCGGCACCACGTCCCAGATTTCGAGGGCCTCCTCCACGTGCCGCAACGCCGATCCCGGCGCACCGAGTTCCTCGGCCTCCTCCGCCGCACGGAGGAGCGCGGCCAGCGCCGTGGGCAGGTCCCGGCAACGCAGGCTGTGATAGGCCAGCCGAGCATCACTGCCCCGTGAAGGAGGCAACGCCGCGATGCGCGCGGCGTACGCCGCGTGCATCCGGGATCGCTCCCCGGGCAGCAGGTCGTGGTAGACGGCTTCCCGCAGCAGCGCGTGCCGGAACCGGTAGCCACCCCGCTCCACCACGAGAACGTGGTGGTGGACCGCCTCTCGCAGCGCGTCCTCCACGTCGAGCTCCCCGACCCCGGAGACCTCGGCGACCGCCGTGTCCGCCACCCTCGTGCTCGCCACCGCCACCGCACGCAGCACTCCCCGCGTCCGCGGCGACAACTGGTCCAGGCGTGTCAGCAGGACGTCGGCCAGCCCGTCGGGCATGTTGTCCCCCGACGCACCCGCGGCCACCAGTTCCTCCGCGAAGAACGGGTTGCCCTCACACCGCCGCACGAGCTGGTCCAGGGTGTCGGGCGGCAGGGGGCTCTCCGCGAGCGCGGTGAGGAACGCCCTGGCCTCGTCGTCCGACAACGGGGGCACGTCCACGCGTTCGACGGCCGCCGAGCGCACCAGTTCCGCCAGCAGCGGGCGCAGCGGATGCCGTCGGTGCACCTCCTCGGCCCGGTAGCTCGCGAGCACGAGCAGCCGTCGGCCGCCCAGCCGCCCCATGAGGAACGACAGCAGGTCGCGCGTCGCACCGTCGGCCCAGTGCACGTCCTCCAACGCCAGCACCACCGGACGGGTGCGCGCGAGCGCGTCCAGCACGCCCAACACGGCGTCGAACAAACGCAGCTGTCCGAGGTCGTGTTCGGTCCGGACCCGGCGAACGTCCTGTTCGGACGCCGCCGAGCGGCCGGGTCGCTGCCGACCGCTCGGGGCCACCCACAGCTGGGGCACCAGAGTGGACAGCGCGGGCCAGGCGGCCAGGGCATCGAGCACGTCCGGGTCGTCGGAGGCGGCCAGCGCCCCCAACGCCTCCGTGAACGGCAGATAGGGCAGGCCGCCCTCGTCGACGTCCAGGCACTGGCCCGTCAGCACCAGGCAACCGCGGCGAGCCGCCTCGGACGTGACCTCTTTCAGCAGGCGGGTCTTGCCCACGCCGGCGTCTCCGGCCAGCAGCGCGCCCCTCCCCCTGCCGTGCTCGGCGTCGTCGAGGGCGGCTTGCAACCGGCGCAGTTGCGGCACACGTCCCACCAGCGGCAGTGTCAGACCGAGTCGAGGCACGAGTCCCATTGTCACCCATCCGGGTCCCTGCAGGTCCCGCAACGGTGGTTCGGACCCTGGCAGCGAGCCTCAGTGCCTGCGGCTCCCGTGCCGGCGCTCACGGAGCGCGGCCACGATCCCGCGCCGCACCCGGGCGCGCCCCGCTCCGCGCGAGGTGCGCGCGTCCCGACGCCGCAGCTGCTCCGCTCGATAGTCGACCTCGGCCCACGTCGAGTCGATCACCCAACCGGAATCCCTCATGATCGTCCACCCCTCATGTCGTCTGACGTCGTGCTGACGACAGGAACTGTGGTGCGAAGGTGGGGGTGCCGGCATCGGTCGATCACGTCACCCGGAACGCATTCGACCCCTTACTCGCCCGTGTCGGGTGGGTAAGGGGTCGAACGAGGGCCTCAGCTCAGGTCGAGCTCACCGGCTCGGGCGGCGGCCAGGAAAGCCTGCCACTCCCGCCCGGACAGCGTCAGCACGCCACCTGCCGGGTTCTTGGAATCCCGCACGGCGGCACCGTCGTCCGTGAAAGCGATCTCGACGCAGTCGTTACCGCCGCCGCTGTAGCTGCTCTTGCGCCACTCGAGCCTGGCCAGGTCGGTGTCGGCCACCATCCCACTCCTTCGTCAGCTCCGTGTCGGAGTCCGTTGTCATCTGGCACACCGTCGCGCCGCGTCGGCGATGGCGTCGACCGAGTCGTCCGGCTTGAGCGCGGCGGCCCGCAAATGATCGAACATCAACGCATACCTACGCACGTCGGCTTCCAATTCCAGATAGAGGCCGCTGCTGGTGCTGTCCACATAAACCACGTCGGGGTCCGCGGGCTCGGGAAACCCCAGGATGAGAAAGGGCCCCTCCATGCCCGGATGGGCGCCGGCACCAAAGGGAACGACCTGCACGGTGACGTGCGGAAGCCGAGCAATTTCACACAATTGAGTGAATTGCTGGGCCATGACCTCGTCGTCGCCGACCATGCGGTGGAGGACCGCCTCGTCGATGATCGCCCAGTACTCGGGCGGGTTCGGGTCGCGCAGCAGACGCTGCCGCGCCATCCTCGCCGCGACCCGGCGTTCGATCTCGGCGTCCTCCGCACCCGGACGCATCGCCCGGATCACCGCGTGGGCGTACCGCTCGGTCTGCAGCAGACCGGGCACCAGCAGCGCCTGGAAGGCCTTGAGCGAGCTGGCGTCGGCCTCCAGTCCGACGAACGCACCCGTGAAGACCTCGTTGTACGCGTGCCACCAGCCACGTTTGCGTGCCTCGCGCGCGAGCTGCACCAGCGCTTCCTGGTCGTCGCCGTGCACGCCGTACAGCTCCAGCATGTCGCGGACGTCCCGCGGCGTGACCCCGACATGTCCGGTCTCGATCCGACTGATCTTGGACGCCGAGCACTCGAGCTTCTCGCCCACTTCGTCGATGGTGAGCGCGGCCGCCTCCCGGAGCCGCCGCAACTCGCCAGCCAGTCGTCGCCGCCGTACGGTCGGGCCGTGCCCTCGGGTCATGACTCACCTCCGATTGGTTTTTCCGCGCATATCTAACCAGGAGGCCGCAGCACCCCGGACTCGACGACAACGGACGGTAAGCCAGGAATCCCCGATCGATGGACTGCAAATTGCACGAGGGGGTTGTATGCTCGCTGGAGCTCGCGGACAACCAACGACCGTTCCGAAAAACGAAAACCGGGAGAGCATGGTGGCCGGGCGCGATCTCATCGTCACTCCGTTACAGGAGAGCGTGCATCGTAAACTCGACGAAATCACGCACTCGGTACACACGACCTCGCCGCGCATCCGGAGCGAACTGGACGGTCTCAGCGTCGCGTTGCTGGCAGGCGCACTGCGCACCGTGCTCGCCGAGCACCGCCCTGATTCGAGTGGGCACTGCACGCTCTGCCACGGCAGGCGCAGGCCCTTCGCCCGCAAGCGCGGCCCACTGCCCTGCCGGGCCTATCTCGCCGCACAAGTGGCCCTCGTGCCGGACGAGCCGGCGCCACCGAGAAGTCCCAGTGTGTCCTCGGGCCACCGGCTCCGGGAACGTACGGCGTTCTTCCTCTCCTGACCGGCCGTCGTCGGACTGTCCTGAACGGCCGGTCGCCACGCGAGTTCGACGAAACCCGACGCTGGGGCCGGCGCGTCACAGCACGCGGATGAGCCCTTCCTGCACCACGGTGGCGATGCGGGTGCCGTCGCGGGCGAACAGCTGACCCGTCGCAAGCGCGCGGGCGTTCGACGCCGTGGGCGAGTCGCTGTCGTACAGGAACCACTCGTCCGCACGGAACGGACGGTGGAACCACAGCGCGTGGTCGAGGCTCGCGCCGAGCACCTTGTCGAGATCCCAGTACACCCCGTGCCGCGCGAGCGTGGAGTCCAGCAGCGTCAGGTCGGACGCGTACGTGAGGACGCAGACGTGCAGGAGCCGGTCGTCGGGAAGCGTGCCGTCGGCTCGCATCCACACCTGGTTGCGGGCAGGACGTTCGCCCGTCTTCCGCGTCACCCACGGCGGGTCGTTGACGTAACGGATGTCGATCGGCGCCGGCTGGGCCCGCAGTGCCAGCGCGTCCTCGTACCCGACGGCACGCTCGGCCAACGTCGGCAGCGACTCGGGGTCGGGGACGTCCGGCATCGGCTCCGCATGCTCCACACCGGACTCCTCGACCTGGAACGACGCCGAGAGCGAGAAGATCGCCTTGCCGTGCTGGATCGCCACCACGCGCCGCGTCGTGAACGACCGACCGTCCCGGATGCGATCCACCTCGTAGATGATCGGCACCGACGGATCACCTGGCCGGATGAAGTACGCGTGCAGCGAGTGCACTCCACGCTCACTCGGCACCGTGCGCCCCGCGGCCACCAGAGCCTGTCCCGCGACCTGACCGCCGAACACCCTGGTCGGCGACTGCGGAGGGCTCACGCCTCGGAAGATGTTCTCCTCGATCTTCTCGAGATCCAACAAGCCGATGAGCATGTCGAGCACGCGCTGCCCGCCCGATCCGCCTTCGGCGTCGAACCCGGACGCAGCCTGCCTTGCCAGCTCAGTCATACCGACGATTCAACACCCTGCGCCGGGCCCCGCCATTCCGTCGGCCCGTCAGGAGAGATCGTCCTCACCCAAGCGGTGCACGCGGATCAGGTTGGTCGACCCCACGGTGCCGGGGGGCGAACCGGCCACGATCACCACGAGGTCGCCGCGCTGGTACCGGCCGGTCTCCAGCATGGCGTGGTCCACCTGCTCGATCATGCGGTCGGTGGAGTCGACCTCGTCGACGAGCCTGGCCGTGGTGCCCCACGTCATGGCGAGCTGCCTGCGCACGCTCTCCACCGGAGTGAAGGCCAGCAGCGGCAGTCGTGTGTGCAGCCGCGCGAGCCTGCGCACCGTGTCACCGGACTGGGTGAACGCGACGAGGGCCTTGGCGTTCAGTCGTTCACCGATGTCCTTCGCCGCGTAGGAGATGACTCCCCGCTTGGTGCGCGGGACGTGACTGAGCGGCGGCACGGACGGCATGTCCGCCTCCACCGCCTCGACGATGCGGCTCATGGTCTGCACGGTCTCGATCGGGTACCGGCCGACGCTGGTCTCCCCGGAGAGCATCACCGCGTCGGTGCCGTCGAGCACCGCGTTGGCCACGTCGGAGGCCTCGGCGCGCGTCGGCCGCGAGTTGCTCATCATCGAGTCGAGCATCTGGGTCGCGACGATGACCGGCTTCGCGTTCTCCCGCGCGATCTGGATGGCCCGCTTCTGCACCAGCGGCACCTGCTCGAGCGGCAACTCGACGCCGAGGTCGCCGCGCGCCACCATCAGACCGTCGAAGGCAAGCACGATCGCCTCGAGGTTGGCGGCCGCCTCGGGCTTCTCCAACTTGGCGATCACCGGAACCCGGCCCTTGCCGACCCGGTCCATCACCTGGTGCACGAGGTCGATGTCGGCGGGCGAACGGACGAACGACAGGGCCACGAAGTCGACACCGAGCTCGAGGGCGAACTCGAGGTCCTGGATGTCCTTCTCGGAGAGCGCGGGCACCGACACGTCCATGCCGGGCAGCGACACGCCCTTGTTGTTGCTGACGGGCCCACCCTCGGTGACCTCGCAGACGACGTCCGAGCCCTCCACGCGCTGGACGACGAGCCCGACCTTGCCGTCGTCCACGAGCAGCCGGTCACCCTCGCGGGCGTCCTTCGCCAGTCCCTTGTAGGTGGTGGAGATGCGGTCGTGGGTGCCCGCCACGTCCTCCACGGTGATGCGCACGATGTCGCCGGTCCGCCACTCGACGGGTCCGCCGGCGAAGGTGCCCAGCCGGATCTTCGGCCCCTGGAGGTCGGCGAGGATCCCGACCGCGCGCCCCGACTCCTCGGAAGCGGCCCGGATCAGGTCGTAGACCTGCTTGTGATCGCCGTGGCTTCCGTGGCTGAAGTTCATCCTCGCCACGTCCATGCCTGCTTCGACGAGCGCCCGGACCTTGTCCGCCGTCGCCGTAGCCGGGCCTAGGGTACATACGATTTTCGCTCGTCTACTCACACTCGAACAGCGTAGCCGCTACGTCCGGGTACGTCTGTACCGATCCCGAAAACCTACGTGTCGGGCGTGGCGGGAGCCCGGCGGCGCCTGGCTCCCGCCCACCCGTCAGTACGCGAGACCGAACACCCAGGCACCCAGCGTGTAGGCGCCGAGGGTGATGATCACGAGCGCGATGGCGTTGAGCCACGCCCCGCCCTTCACCATCTGACCGATGGTGACGTGGCCGGTTCCGAACACGATGGCGTTCGGCGGCGTCGCGACCGGCAGCATGAAGGCGCAGGTGGCGGCCAGCGCGGCGGGCACGACCAGCACCATCGGCCCGTGGCCGAGCCCGACCGCGACACCGCCCAGGATCGGCAGGAACGCCGCCGCCGTCGCCGTGTTGCTGGTGAGCTCGGTGAGCAGGAGCACGAGCAACGCGACCAGAGCGGCCAACACGATGAGCGGCAGAGCCTCGAGCGCACCGACCTGCTCGCCGATCCAGTCGGACAGCCCCGTGGCGGTGAAGTGCTTCGAGAGGCTCAAGCCACCGCCGAACAGCAGCAGGACACCCCAGGGCAGCTCCTTCGCCGTGTCCCAGTTCAGCGTGCGCACGTTCTCCCGCCTGTCGACCGGCAGCGCGAACAGCACCACGGCGGCGGTGATGGCGATCCCGGCGTCGCTGATGTTGTCCAGCCACGGCAGTGCGTTCGCGACCGCGTCGATGTCGGCGAGCATGGGAATCGTGATCCACGACAGTGCGGCCAGCACGAACACGGCAAGCGCGTTCCACTCGCCCCGGCTCATCGGCCCCAAGTCGTCGAGCTGCCGGCGGATGAGCTCCCGACCGCCCGGCAGCGACGTCAGCCTCGGCCGGAAGACGCGGGTCAGCACGAACCAGGCGATGACGAGGAACACCACCGCGATGGGCAGTCCGAACAGCATCCACTGACCGAAGGAGATCGAGATGTCGAAGTTCTCCTCCAGGTAACCCACGAGCAGCGTGTTCGGGGGAGTGCCGATGATCGTGGCGAGCGAGCCGATCGACGCGGCGTAGGCGATGCCGAGCATCAGGGCCGTGGCGAAGTTGGGATCGCCCTTGCCGTCGCCGAGCTGCGAGACGAGGCCGAGCACCGACAACCCGATGGGCATCATCATCACGGCGGTGGCGGTGTTGCTCACCCACATGCTGATGAACCCGGTGGCGATCATGAAACCGGCGATCAGCATCACCGGCTTCGTGCCCACCGCGAGCACCGTGCGCAGCGCGATGCGTTTGTGCAGGTCCCAGCGCTGCATCGCCAGCGCGATCATGAACCCGCCCATGAAGAGAAAGATGATGTCGTCCGCGTAGGGCGCTGCGGCGTCGCCGATGTCACTGACACCGAAGAACGGGAACAGCACCAGCGGGAGCAGGGCCGTGGCGGCCAAAGGCAGCGCCTCCGTGACCCACCACACGGCCATGAGAGCCGCTACGGCGGCCGTAGCCTTGCCCGGGGTGGCGAGACTGTCGGGCAGGAGCAGGAAGACGGCGACGGCGAGCACCGGACCGAGCGCCATGCCGATCCAGGGTCGCCGCGGCGCCGCCGAGCCGGGCGATGCGCTCTCGGACTCGCTCCTCACGGACTGTGCCATGACTCACCTCCATCGCTGAGTGTCCGGAAGGTACCGCGATCACGCGGCCTTCTCACCCGAAAGCGCGATGCCGAGATGTGCTTGTTGTGATTGTGCGTGAGCAAACGTGTGCAGACAGCGCGAGGCCACCGACCAGACCGGTGGCCTCGCGCTGCTCACTGTCGCCCGATCAGCCGAAGAACACCTCGGCTTCGGCGTACCGCTCCGGCGGGACGGTCTTCAGTTCCGCGGTGGCCTCGGCGAGCTTCACCCGCGTGATGTCGGTGCCGCGCAACGCGACCATCACCCCGAAGTCGCCCTCGGCCACGGCGTCGACGGCGTGCAGGCCGAAGCGTGTGGCGAGCACGCGGTCGTACGCCGTCGGCGTGCCACCGCGCTGGACGTGCCCGAGCACCACCGCGCGCGACTCCTTGCCGGTGCGGGCGGTGATCTCGTCGGCGAGCCACGTGCCCACACCGCCCAGCCGGACGTGGCCGAACGCGTCCTTCTCGCCGCTCTGCAGCACCGCGGCCCCGCCCTCGGGCAGGGCGCCCTCCGCCACGACGATGATCGGCGCGTACTCGCGCTCGAACCGCCGTTCCACCCACTCGACGACCTGGTCCACCGAGAACGGCCGCTCCGGGACGAGAATGACGCTCGCGCCGCCGGCCAGCCCCGAATGCAGGGCGATCCACCCCGCGTGCCTGCCCATGACCTCGACGACGAGCGCGCGGTGGTGCGACTCGGCGGTGGTGTGGAGCCGGTCGATGGCCTCCGTCGCGATGTGCACCGCGGTGTCGAAACCGAACGTGTAGTCGGTGTTGCCGAGGTCGTTGTCGATGGTCTTCGGGACACCGACGACCTTCACGCCGTCGTCGTTCAGCCGCTTCGCGACCCCCAGAGTGTCCTCGCCCCCGATGGCCACGAGCGCGTCGATGCCCTTGTCGGCGAGCACCCGCTTGATGGCCTCGGCGCCGCCGTCCTCCTTGTACGGGTTCGTCCGGGAGGAGCGAAGGATCGTGCCGCCGCGGGTGAGGATGCCCTCGACGTCGTCGCGGGAGAGCCAGTCGCCCTTGCCCGTGAGCGGGCCACGCCAACCGTCGCGGAAACCGAAGATCTCCCAACCGTGGACCTCGATGCCCTTGAGGACGACCGCGCGGATCACCGCGTTCAGACCAGGGCAGTCGCCACCGCCGGTCAGCACACCGACTCGCATATCTGCGCCTTCCAGTTGTTTGCGTCACACCTTCGCCGCCAGAGTAGCCCGGACCACACTTGATCGGTGCAGCACCTGCTACAGTCTCGGCCGTGCAGCGCTTCTATTTCTGGTTTAGCAGGCCGGCCCGGGGTGGGTCGGTCGGCGAGACCGTGCGCTGACCACCGAACCTCCGAGCCGGACGACAAGCCGGCTCGGCAGCGTGGCACTCCCACCCGGCGAGGCGGCTTGCGGAAAGGAAGCCCCCGATGCCGAACAACTCCACCTCCGGCGCCGTCATCCAGGACGACGCCTCCCTCGCCGTGTCGGCCGATCCGATGACGGCACTCGACAACCTGCGCACGTCGCACGTCAGTCCCCTGCTCTCACCCGCTCTGCTGAGGGCGGAGCATCCCGTCACTCCCGCGGTGGCCAAGGCCGTCACACTCGGCAGGCGCGACACCGTGGACATTCTGGAAGGTCGCGACGACCGCCTGCTGGTGGTGGTCGGGCCCTGTTCCGTGCACGACCCCGAGGCGGCCCTGCACTACGCCCGTCTGCTGTCCGAGCACGCCGAGCGCATCCGTGACGAGGTGTGCGTCGTCATGCGCGTGTACTTCGAGAAGCCGCGGACCACGCTGGGCTGGAAGGGCCTCATCAACGACCCCGACCTCGACGGCACGTACGCCGTCAACAAGGGGCTGCGCATGGCTCGGCAGCTGCTGCTGGACATCTCGACACTCGGACTCCCGGTGGGGTCGGAGTTCCTCGACCCGATCACGCCGCAGTACATCGCCGACACCGTGACCTGGGGGTCGATCGGGGCCCGCACCGCGGCGAGCCAGGTGCACCGGCAGCTGTGCAGCGCGCTGTCCATGCCCGTGGGCATCAAGAACTCCACCGAGGGCGACGTCCAGGTGGCGGTGGACGCCGTGCGGGCCGCGGCGGCCGGGCACGTGTTCCCGGGCATCAACGCCGACGGGTTGGCCGCGCTGGTGACGACCTCGGGCAACCCGGACTGCCACGTCATCCTGCGCGGCGGCTCGGCGGGTCCGAACTACGACGCCGAGACCGTGGCCGACACGCTGGCCCGGTTGCGCAAGGCGGGCCTCCCGGAACGCGTGGTCGTGGACGCCAGCCACGGCAACAGCCGCAAGGACCACGTGCGGCAGGCTGCCGTGGTGCGGGACCTGGCCGCGCGCATCGCCGACGGCGAGCCCGGCATCACCGGAATCATGATGGAGAGCTTCCTGGAAGCGGGCCGCCAGGAGCTCACGCTCGGCAAGCGGGACGAGCTGGACTATGGCCGTAGTATCACGGACGCGTGCCTCGACTGGACCACCACGGCGAGCCTGCTCGACGAGCTCGCCGCCGCGGTGCGGACGCGCAGGGCCCGCAACGGGAACGGCTGACGAGAACGGATTCAGGCCATCGGGAAACCTTGCCTTCGGGCAAGGTCCTGGCGGGCCTGTTCGATGACCCGCCACCGCTGGAGGTTGTGCCGCGCGTCGGCGAGAGCGTCGTGGGCGTCGTCGGGCGCAGCCGGAAGTTTCGGCCGCCCGACGTCCTCCCACCGCTGCCGCAGATCGCGGGTGAACCGCGGCAGTTGCCGCGGCAGCGCGGGCATCGGTCCCCACAACTGGGCCAGTGCCACGTGGTCGTAGGCCGCGTACCAGGCCCACAGCTCTATCCCGCCGCGCGGGCGCCCGAAGAACTCGAGGAGGTCGTCGCGGATCCGCTCCCGGCTGCGCCAGGCGCGGTCGCCGGGCGACGGGAGCTTCGCCAGCACGTTCTCCCGCACCCACGGTCCGGCCTTCGCCGGGTCGAACTCGGTGGACACCGCGTAGAACTCGCGCCCGGTCTCGTCCACGACACCTATCGAGACGAGCTCGATGGTCACGCCGTCCTCGATGAATTCGGTGTCGTAGAAGAACCGCACGCCGGGCACCGTACTCGACTGCCGCACGCCGCCGGTCGCCCGGTCAACCCGCCTGGGACTCGGGCAGCCTCGCGGCGTCGCGGGCGTCGATCTGCACCGGCACGGCCGGTCGGAGTCCGGCCTCCTCGGCGGCGATCAGCTCCTTGGCCTTCGCCGCGTAGATGTCCACGTACTCCTGGCCGGACAGCTCCATGAGCGCGTACATGATCTCGTCGGTGATCGATCGCTCCACGAACCGGTCGCCCGCGAGTCCCTCGTACCGCGAGAACTCCAGCGGCTCTCCGAAGTGGATCTCCAGTCGGCGCGGCCACCACATCTTCGAACCGATGGGGTTGACCTTGTCGGTCCCGACCATGGCCACCGGAATGACCGGCACCCTGGCTTCCAGGGCGATCCGCGCGACACCCGTCTTGCCCTTGTAGAGCCGCCCGTCCGGCGAGCGCGTGCCCTCGGGGTAGATGCCGAGCAGGTGACCTTCCCGCAGAAGACGGACGGCGGTGTCGATGGCCGCCTGCGCGGCCGTGCCGCCGGAGCGGTCGATCGGGAACTGGCCCACCCCCTTGAAGAACGACTTCTTCAGCCTGCCCTTCACACCGGGCTCGGTGAAGTACTCCCGCTTCGCGGGGAACGTGACGCGCCGCGGCACACGGTTGGGCATGAAGAACGAGTCCGCCACGGCGAGGTGGTTGCTCGCCAGGATGGCTCCGCCCTCGGCGGGGACGTTCTCCAGTCCGGTCACCCTGGTCGGCCACAACAGCCTCAGGAGCGGTCCCAGCAGCACGTACTTCATGAGGTAATACAGCACTGCGTCCTGCTCCCTCTCCGGCGACGGGTGGTGGCGGATGGATGGATACCGACGAAACAGCGTACGAACCGCCGGCATCCCCACACAACACGCCTCCTGTGTTGAATACCGCACCGCGACGGAGCTCACACCACGCGTCGGAAGATCACGGGTGGGCAATCGGCGCTTTCAAAACACCCGAGTCGTGCGACCATAGGGCGATGCGGCTTCGAGGGAGGATCACCGGGCATGCCTGTGCTCGCCGGCGCTGAACCATTCGTCCACGACGGCTCCCGTGAGGTCGGTGTGCTGCTGTGCCACGGCTTCACCAGCACGCCCGCGACCATGCGACCGTGGGGCGAACACCTCGCCGAGGCGGGTTTCACCGTGCGGTGTCCTCGCCTGCCGGGTCACGGAACCACCTGGCAGGAGTGCAACCGCACTCGCTGGCCCGACTGGTACGGCTGCGTGCGGGAGGCGTTCGCCGACCTCTCCGAGCGCTGCTCGTCGGTGTTCGTGTTCGGCCTGTCGATGGGGGGCACGCTCGCGCTGCGCCTGGCGCAGGACCTCGGTGACGCCGTCGACGGACTCGTCCTGGTCAACCCGTCGGTGCTGACTCGCAGAGTCGACGCGCGCCTGGCCACGCTGCTGGCTCCGGTGTTGCCGTCGGCGCGGGCCCTGGCCGGCGACATCGCCAAGCCCGGGGCCGTCGAGTTGGCGTACGACCGCACGCCCGTGCGCGCGCTCGCGAGCCTGTCGCGGCTGTGGTCGTTGGTCCGGCGTGATCTGCCGAGAGTCACGCAGCCGCTGCTGCTCGCCCACTCGGCGGTCGATCACATCGTCGAGCCCGTCAACGCCACCGTTGTCGCCGACAACGTGCGTAGCGAGGACCTGCGCGAGGTAGTGCTCCACAACAGCTACCACGTCGCCACACTCGACAACGACGCTCCGTTGCTGTTCCGCCGCAGCGTGGAGTTCGTCGACTCCGTCAGACAGGTTGGTGCCCGATGAACAGAACGTCAGGACCGGACGGACCCGAGGATGTGGACGCCACGTTCGCGAAGATCGTGGCCGACCTGCGGGCCGAGGGGTTCGGCACCGACGGGAGTGACACCGGTGACGTCGTCGACCCGGACGATGCCGACGACCTGCTCGTGGACACCGACGACGAGGACGGCAGGTCCGGCAGGACCCGGCTGCGTTCGTCCCGGGATCCGGACCCGGCCCCTCCCACCGGCTCCGGCTGGCGGGAGTCGGGGACGGGCTGGGACGAGACGATGTTCGGGGACGACCGCTCGGGTACGGCGTTCGAGGACGACGACGAACACTTCGTCCCGCCGGAACCTCCGCCGCTGCCCCGCCCCCGCAAGGGCGCGATCGTGGTGCTGCTGTTCTTCGTGGTCGGCCTGGTGCTGCTCGTGGCCCCGGGGCTGATCGGGTTGGGGCAGTCGGTCGCCCTGCCACTGGGCATGTTGTCGCTGGCGATCGGCATCGCGCTCGCGCTGCTGCGGGTCAAGCAGGGCCCGCCCGACGGAGCCGATCCGACCAACGGCGCCCAGGTCTGACGGGTCAGGCCACCCCGTCCCGGCCTGCGCTCGCCTGGTCGAGCAGCGACCACAGCTCGCCGGGGCCGACGAACGTGACGCCGTACTCCGCCACCCGCCGCCGCAACTCCCGGTCGGCCGTCGCCACGACGACGTGGTCGCGCGGCCCGCTCGCCCGCGCCTCGGCGACGGTCGTCACCACCGTGTCGTCGCCCTCCCCGGGAGCCTCGACGACGTCGACACCGTCCACCGCGCCGATCCCTCGCGCCCGCCCCTCCGTCACGAGCACGATGCGAGGCCACCAGCGCCACCGGGCGTCGGGGCCGAGACCGAGCCGGGGCGCCGGGACACCCGCGCTCGCGAGGTGGGCGAGCCGGTCACGCAGGCGGGTCGCGGCCGCGGCCCGATCGCGCCACCAGCCGTCGGGCCGGGCCCCCACCACGTTGGCCGCGTCCACGACGACCGTGAGCCGGCGGTCCAGCTGTTCCCGCAGCGCGGGCCAGGCCTCGGCGAACTCGCCGTGCAGCTCGTACGACTCGACGTCGTCGGGCGGCACCCACCGCAGGGCGGCGCTCTCGCAGTTCGCCACCCGAGGCCGCACCTCGTGACGCACCGTCGCCAGCACGGTGGTGTAGCCCCACGCACCGTGGTCCGCGACGCACGACGCGAGAACGTGCACGGAACCCGAGGGCACCGCGGTCTCCTCCTCCGTTTCCCGGACCGCCGCCTCGACCGGTGTCTCACCGGGCAGCACGGCACCGCCGGGCAACGCCCACGTGCTGCCGTGATGGGTCCATCGAGCGCGGTGCTGAAGCAACACGCCACGACTTGGATGGGTCAGGAGCAGACCCGCCGCGCCAAGCGGCCCCCAGTGCCGTCGCCCGCAGCCGCAGCGGACGAATCCGTCGTCACCACCGAACATCCCGACCAGCGTACTGACGGGACCCCGCCCGA
The DNA here is from genome assembly GCF_000231055.2 of Saccharomonospora azurea NA-128. GTDB lineage: Bacteria > Actinomycetota > Actinomycetes > Mycobacteriales > Pseudonocardiaceae > Saccharomonospora > Saccharomonospora azurea. Next base: position 1,283,040 of record NZ_CM001466.1, read on the forward strand.
ACGACCCGTCGACCGAGGCAGAATCCCAGTTCAGGCCCGCTCGCGGGCCAGCGTCGCAGCGCCCACGATCGCGGTCGCATCACCGAGCTGCGAGGTGCGGATCCGGGCGAGCGGGCGGTGCCCGGCCCCGGTGAGCACCCTGGCGTAGTGCTCGCGAGCCTCGTCCGCGAAGAGGGGCGCCGACTCCGTGACACCGCCGGCGAGCACGATGACCTCCGGATCGTAGACGTCGGCGATCAGCGCGAGCCCTTCGCCGAGCCACCGCGCCAGGTCGGCGAACGCCTCCAACGCCACGGGGTCGCCCTCGCGTGCGGCGTGGGCGACGCGGCGCCCGGTGACGGCCGCGAGGTCCGTCGCGTCGCGCGCCAGCACGGTGGAGCGAGACCCGTGGCGGGCCAGCAGCTCGACCGCGGTGGCGGCGAGAGCGGTCCCACTGCAGTACCTCTCCCAGCACCCGCGCCGCCCGCACGGGCAGGGCCGGCCGTCGGGCACCACCCGCAGGTGACCGAGCTCGGGTGCCACACCGTGGGCACCGCGGAAGATCCGCCCGCCGAGCAGCAACCCGGCACCGATGCCGGTGCCGAGCGCGAGCAGCAGTGCGACTTCCGCACCGCGCGCCGCACCGAAACGATGTTCACCGACCGCGGCGGCGTTGGCGTCGTGCTCCAACGTCACGGGGACGCCCAGCCGTCCGGACATCCGGTCGGCCACCGGAGCGGCGCGCCAGGGCAGGTGGGGCGCGAAGAGCACCGCACGCCGGTCGGGCCGGACGAACCCCGCCACCGCAAGCCCGACGGCCTCCACCGTGTGCCGAGCCCGCAGCTCGTCGACCACGGTGGTGATGGCATCCTCCAACGCGTCCTCGGCACCAGGCGTCGCGACCCGGGCGAAGTCGACGACACACCCGTCGTCGTCCACGACACCCGCTCGCACGCTGGTCCCGCCGACGTCAACTCCGATCGCGGGCATCCGGCTCCCACTCGGCACGCGGGCGGACCGTGACGTGCTGGACGCGCCGTTCCCGGCGCTCGTCCGGCTCCGGACGGGGCGGTGGCCGGAACCCCGGCATGTGGACGCCCTGCTCGGGCTCCCAGCGATCGGCGAGCACCGCCCGGACCAAGGCCAGCAGCTGCGTGACCTGCTCCAGGACCCGCGCCGCGACGTCCCCGCGCTCACCTCGGCACAGGGCGGTCACGAAGCACAACGGACACCGGTCCCGACCACCGCAGCCGGTGTGGCCGTCCTCGGACGCCTCGGTGTGCGCCTCGGTGTGGATTGTCCCGTGTCCTGCTCCGACGACGCTGTCCAGCCACGGCCGCGCCCGCTCCACCACCAGGTCGACCAGGAGGCGGATCTCGTCGGCGAGTCGTGCACCGTCGGGCCCTTCGGCCCGGTTCTCCGTCGTCATTCCGGCTTCTCCAAGTGGACCACCAGTCCGCGCGCGTCGGACTCCGCGCCGGTCAGCGTGTAGGGCCGGAGGGCCTCCGGCAGCGCGACCAGTCTGCGGAAACCGTCGACGGTCACGGCGAGGTCGTCGTCGACACGCGCGAGTGCGACCTCGGAGTCCTTGTCCAACGGCATGCCGATCCGCAGCCGGAACCCGCCGTCGACCTCCGTGGTCTGCAGCAGCGTGGTCGCTGTCGACTCTCCCACGAGCGGGTTGGTCTCGCCGTAGAGCTCGTCCGCGATCTCCAGGAGCGCCTCCACACCCACCGGCTCGACCGCGCGGTGTTCGACCGTCCGCAGCGTCCGGCCGGTGAGACCGCCCTGCCGCAGCTCGGCGACCACCTCGTCCTGCTGGGCCCGGCGGGTGCGCAACCACGAGGCTGCCGCGCCACGCCACCATCCCGCCGCGGGCATCATCCGGTTCACGACGACGCCGTCGACCGCGATCCCACGCAGCGCCAGCGCCGTCAGCGTGCGTCTCGTTTCGGCGGCCACCACCCGCTCGGGGGTGAGCACGAGGCGCACGGTGGTGGTGTCGCGATCGGTGAGCAGCGCACGGAGTGATTCGACGTGGGCGGCGAAGCGGTCGACCGACCGGGCCACGCGTGTCGTCGAGCGCCACCCCGACAGGCGCCGGAGGTAACCCACGGCGGCGTCCGGCAATGCCAGCAGGCGCAGGGTCTCGGCCGTGGGACCGCAGTCCACCACGACGTTCTCCCACGGGCCCTCGTCCGCGAGCCGTTGTACCCGGCTCAGCGACAGGAGTTCGTCCACACCGGGCAGCACGGTGAGCTCCTCGGCGTCGAGCGCGTCCACTCCCAACCCCGACAGCGCGGAGGCCAGCTCGCGACGCAGCGAGTCCCACACGTCGTCGACCAACGCGCGGGCGCCGAGCTGCGCGCCGTACAGGTGGCTGTCCACTTCGGAGGGCTCGTCGGAGAGCCGCACGCCCACCGCGTCGGACAGCGAGTGGGCGGGGTCCGTGGAGACCACCAGGGTCTTGCGGCCACGGCGGGCCAGGCACGCTCCCGTGGCCGCGGCGAGCGTCGTCTTGCCGACGCCCCCCTTCCCGGTGAACAGCAGGACCCGCACGTCAGCCCCGCCCCTCCACACGGCGCTTGAGCTCGCGCAGGGCGGTATCCATGATCATCTTCTCGGCCTTCCGCCGCAGCAGACCGATCATCGGCAACGCCAGCTCCACCGACAGCGTGTACGTGACCCTGGTGGTCCTGTCGTCGATCGGCTCCAGCAGATAACGCCCCTCCTGGGCCTTCTGCATCTGCCCCTTCACCAGGTGCCAGCTGACCGACAGACCGTCGTCGGCCCAGTCGTAGGCGAGCGTGTAGACGTCCTTCACGGGGCCGGAATCGAGGGTGAACCGGACCTGCGAGGCCCGGCCTGCGTCGTCGGTGGCGAGCACCTCGGTCTCGCGCACGGCCTTCGCCCACTCCGGATAGGCCGGAAGGTCGGCGATGACCGCCATGATGGCGGCCGGGGCGGCCTCGATCTCGATAGACTGCGTGGACTGCTCCGCCATGAGGCTAGAGCGTAGCGGCCCGTGACACGAGGCTCACCAGCGCAGCACGTACGGGGTCGTCGTGCGCTGGAAGTGGCCGACGTTGCGGCATTCGGTGACGCCGACCCGCGTCCGCCGGGACAACGGCTGGTGCACGTGCCCGAACAACGACCACCTCGGCTGCTGCGCCCGCACGAGGCCCAGCAGGGCCCGCGACCCGATCTCCAGTCGTCGCGACACGACGTCGTAGGCCAGTTCCGGCAGTGCGGGCGGGATGTGACTGCACAGCACGTCGACGTCGTGCAGTTCGGCGACGCGCCGGTCGTACTCCTCCCTGGGCAGCAGGTGCGGGCGCCACACCGCGTTGGGCCTCGGGACCACGCCGTCCGGGAGCAGGGCGCCGCCCACGAATCCGAACCGCACACCGCCGATCTCCACGACCTCGCCGTCCACGAGGTGCAGACCGTCGGTGGCGTACTCGGCCCACAACGCGGGCGTGTCGACGTTGCCGGGGATGGCGTAGGTCGGTGCCGTCATCGACGCGAAGAGCCGGTCGTACTGCTCGCGGATCGCCTCGTCGACGGCGGCGGCCGGGTCGTCGAGACTGTCCCACAACGACCGCACGTACGTGCTGATCTCCGCGCGCGTTCCCTCACGTCGCAGCCGGGCGAACGTGCCGACGCGCTCCGCGCCGAACAACCGGCCGAAGATGCCACTGGCGTGCTCGTGGTAGTCGATGAAGTCGATCAGGTCACCCAGCACGACGAGGGCGTCCGCCCCGTCGCCCGCCCGTGCCAGCGCGTCTGAATTACCGTGCACGTCGGAAACGACATGTACCCGCACGAGCGACACCCTAATGGGATTCGGCGGCCGTGGCGGTCATGGGAGCCACGCCCGGTTCGCGCCCGTCCTCCAGCACGGCCTTCAGGTCGAGCGCGATCGCCTTCGCGGCCCGAGCTCTGCGGTCCGCCTCCCGGCGCAACCTCGCGGGCGAGAGCGGCGGACCGGCCGGATCGGCACGCAGGAAATAGTGGAGGATCGTGCCGTCGAGGACGGGTTCCAGCCACACTTCCATCGTGCCGACCAGGGCTCCTCCGACCGTCCAGCGAAGCCCTTCGACACCCCGATCGGTGTAAACTTCCAGCACGAGGTCGGGCCAGTACGACCGCCACGACCGCGGATCCGCGAACGCCGCGGCCACGGTGCTCGGCGGAATTGCGAGAAAGGTCTCGTCGACGATGTCGAGAGTGGGTCTGTTCTCGTTGGCTGACACGGGTGCAGAATCGCACGCCGGGCGAACGCTCAGCGCCGGGGCATAGCCAAAACGCCCTTGCAGGAGTTAGGTTGACCGGCGAGTAACATCTGTGGAATCCGGAGGTTCACGTGCGCGAGTACAGCGCTCCCGCGATCGCTGCGGTCGCCGACGACGAAAGCATGTCCGACGTCGTGTGGGTCAACGCCGAGCGGTTCGGAGACACCGTGAGTTTCCGTCGACAGCTCGACGGCTCGTGGCGGGACGTCACCGCCAGGGAGTTCGCCGCGCAGGTCCTCTCGGTCGCCAAAGGGCTCATGAAGGCGGGCATCGCTCAGGGTGACCGCGTCGCGATCATGTCGAAGACCCGCTACGAGTGGACACTCGTCGACTTCGCCATCTGGGCCGCGGGTGCGGTGACCGTGCCGATCTACGAGACCTCCTCCGCCGAACAGGCGCACTGGATTCTCACCGACTCCGGCGCGAAGGCGGTCGTCGTCGAGACCGCCGCACACTCCGACACGATCGAGTCGGTACGCAGTCGACTGCCGGAACTCGACCACGTCTTCCAGATCGAGGGCGACAAGCCCGCGGTCGACCGCCTCACCGAACTCGGTGCCGACGTCGCCGACGACGAGGTGCACACCCGCCGCAAGGCCGTGCAGGCCGACGACATGGCCACCATCGTGTACACGTCCGGCACCACGGGCAGGCCGAAGGGCGTCGTGTTGACGCACCGCAACCTCCTGGCCGAGGTCCGGGCCGACATCAAGGCGTTCCCGAAGCTCATGGGCGCGGGCAACTCGCTGCTCCTCTTCCTCCCGCTGGCCCACATCCTGGCGCGCGCCATCGCCATCACGGCCATCACCTCGCGGGTGACCCTCGGCCACACCGCCGACATCAAGGAGCTGGTGAACGACCTCGGCACGTTCCGCCCCACGTTCGTGGTCGCGGTCCCGCGGGTGTTCGAGAAGGTCTACAACGGCGCCAAGCTCAAGGCGCACACCGGCGGCAAGGGCAAGATCTTCGACGCCGCCGAGGCCACCGCCGTCGCCTACAGCCAGGCCCTGGACACCGGCGGCCCGAGCTTCGGGCTGCGCGTGAAGCACGCCGTGTTCAGCAAGCTCGTCTACTCGAAGCTGCAGGCCGCGCTCGGTGGCCGCTGCGTGGCCGCCGTGTCCGGTGGAGCGCCCCTGGGTGCTCGTCTCGCGCACTTCTTCCGCGGCATCGGCGTTCCGGTCTTCGAGGGCTACGGCCTCACCGAGACCTCCGCCGCGGCCAACGTCAACACCGAGGACGCGTTCAAGGTCGGCACCGTGGGCAAGCCCGTCGCGGGCACGTCGGTGCGCATCGCCGAGGACGGCGAGGTGCTGCTCAAGGGCGACGTGGTCTTCACCCGGTACTGGAACAACCCCGAGGCCACCCGCGAGTCGCTGGAGGACGGCTGGTTCCACACCGGCGACATCGGCGAGCTGGACGCCGACGGCTTCCTGAAGATCACCGGTCGCAAAAAGGAGATCATCGTCACGGCCGGTGGCAAGAACGTCGCTCCGTCCGGCCTCGAGGACGCTCTCAAGGCCGACCCGCTGATCAGCCAGGCGATGGTGGTGGGCGACCAGCGGCCGTTCATCGGGGCGCTCGTGACGATCGACGAGGAGTTCTTCCCCACCTGGAAGGAACAGAACGGCAAGCCGGCCGACGCGACGGTGGCCGACCTCGTCGACGACCCCGACCTGGGTGCGGCCGTGCAGGCCGTCGTGGACAAGGCCAACACGCTGGTCTCGCAGGCCGAGTCGATCAAGAAGTTCGTCATCCTGCCGAACGACTTCACCGAGGCGGGCGGCGAGGTGACGCCGAGCATGAAGCTCAAGCGCAACGTCGTCAGCAAGAACTACGCCGACGCCATCGAACGGCTCTACAAGAAGTGATCGCCGATCGGCCGCGGGTCCGGGAATCCACGGACCCGCGGCTGACGCGTTTCTCCGGCTTGGGTGTCTATCCCGGGTCGCCGACCGGCAGCGTGGCCTCGATGCCGGAGAGGACGCGCTGCAGTGTCCGTCCGAACCGCGTGTCGGCGTCGATCCGCGGTATGAGCGCCTCGGAGACGAAGCGCGTGAAGTAGGGGTACTCCCCGCTGCGGGACACGCAATCCACGTACTCGGTGAACTCGCGTTCGAGCTCCTCGTCGGCGCCGCAACGCGCGACGTCCCGCATCGTCAGCTCCTGTCGCACGTACCCGCCGACCCACGTGCTCACGAGGAGAACGGTCTCCACCATCTCGTCGATGTCGAGCCCGAGGCCGTCGACGTACGCCATCGACCGCTCGAACTGCCGCAGCACGTGCGGCCCGAACGTGGGCCGGCTCTCCCACACGTGGAGCAGCCACGGGCGGGAGAGCAGCGCGCTGCGGTGAGCGTGGGCGAAGTCCCACAGATCCTGCCGCCATCGCCCCGTGGGCTCGGGCCAGTCGTGGCGCGCGTACATGCGATCGGCCATGAGATCGAGGAGCGCGTCCTTGTTCGCCACGTACCGGTAGAGACTCATGGCCCCGGTGCCCAGCTCGGTGGCGACCCGGCGCATGGTGACCGCGTCGAGGCCCTCGTGGTCGGCGATCGTGATGGCGGCGTCGGCGATCCGGTCCCGGCTGTAGGCCGGTGCGGGTCCCCGAGCCGGCCGCGACGCGCGGGTCCACAACCGGATCCGCGCCCGCAGCGGCGACTCCCGACTCGTCCCCATGTCTCCTCACGGCGCGAAGCCCGCAAACCTCGTTGCGTACGTTGTACTCGGTTGACTACCTTAGCCGCACACAGCTCAGACAGGGGGAGAAGCATGTCGACATCACCCGGTGGCGCCATCGTCGTCGCCGAGGGAGTACACAAGAGATTCGGCGACACCCACGCGCTCGCGGGTCTGGACCTGACCGTGCCCGAGGGCACGGTGTACGGCCTGCTCGGGCCGAACGGTGCGGGCAAGAGCACCGCGGTCCGGGTCCTGACCACCCTCACCCGGCCCGACAGCGGGACCGTGACGGTCGCGGGGCACGACGTCGTGGCCGAACCCGCGGCGGTGCGCACCAAGATCGGTCTGGCGGGACAGCACGCCGCACTCGACGAAGGACTCACCGGCCGCGAGAACCTGCGCATCTTCGGCAAGCTCTTCCGCCTGAGCTCCGCGCAGGCCAAGGCGCGCGCCGACGAGCTGCTGGAACGCTTCGACCTCGCCCACGCCGGCGACCGGCTCGTCCGCACCTACTCCGGCGGCATGCGGAGGCGGCTGGACCTCATCTCCAGCCTCATCGTGTCGCCGAAGGTGCTCTTCCTCGACGAACCGACGACGGGTCTCGATCCCCGCAGCCGCAACGAGATCTGGGCGACCGTGCGCGAGCTCGTCGACGAGGGCACCACCGTGTTGCTCACGACCCAGTACCTCGAAGAGGCCGACCAGCTCGCCGAGAACATCGCCGTCATCGACCACGGCACGGTGATCGCCTCCGGAACACCACACGATCTCAAGGCCCGGATCGGGGGCCGCCTCGACGTGGTCGTCCCCGACTCCGCCGAGTTGCCGGACGCGGCGACCGTGCTCGCCGCCCTCACGGGTTCGCGCACCGAACCCGCCGTCGACGTCGAACGCGCCCTGGTGTCGGTCTCGATCGGCACCGACACCGTCACGCTGCCCGAGGTGGTCCGCCACCTCGACCAGGCCGGGGTGAAGGCCGTCGACGTCGGCATCCGCCAACCCACACTGGACGAGGTGTTCCTGACTCTCACCGGCGAGTCGGACACCGCTGCGCAGGAGGCGAACCGGTGACCCAGTCGATCGACCACCCCACGACACCGGGAACGCCGACCTGGCGTTCGGCCCTGGCCGACGGCATGGCGATCCTGACCCGCAACCTGCTGAAACTGAAACACCAACCCGGCCAGATCGCCGCGACGTTCGCGTTCCCGCTGGTCTCGGTCGTGCTCTTCGGCTACGTCTTCGGCAGTGCGATCCCCATCCCCGGTGGGGGGAACTACCGCGAGTACCTGATGCCGGGCCTGTTCGTGATGAGCTCGGTGTTCGGCGTCATGAGTTCGCTCATGGTGATCGCCAAGGACAACGGGCTCGGTGTCATGGACCGGTACCGCTCCATGCCCATGGCTCGCTCGGCGGTCCCGTTCGGACAGACGGCGGCCGACCTGGTGATCGGTGCCGGCGGGCTCGCCGTCATGGCCGGGTGCGGCCTGCTCTTCGGCTGGAAGGCCCACAACGGTGTCCTCGCCACCCTCGCCGGATTCGGCATCATCCTGCTGCTGCAGTACGCGGTGTCGTGGGTCGGCGTCTACCTCGGGTCGCTCGCCAAGAACGAGGAGACCGCCGCCCGCATCGGCCCGCTCATCATGCCGATCACGATGATCTCGAACATCTTCGTTCCCACGGACGGCATGCCCGCCGTGCTGCAGACGATCGCCGACTGGAACCCGGTCAGTGCCGCGACAGCGGCCTGCCGCGACCTGTTCGGCAACCCCGGTCTGCCCCTCTCCGAGGACGCGGCCTGGCCATTGCAGCACCCGGTGCTCGCGACGGTCGGCTGGTGCGTGGTGCTGCTGGCGGTGTTCGTCCCGCTGGCGGTTCGCAGGTTCCGTACCGCGGGCCTGTGAGGCGCCCCGCGGGTGAAGCCGGTCGGGACTCACCGCACCAGCTTCACCCGCGGCCCGGACTCCTCCGAGACCGGGATGTTGTACCGCTGTGCGAGGTACGAGGCGATCTCGGCGTACAACGCGCCCGCCGAACTGCCCCCCGGGATCGTGGTGTCGGGAGCGTCCAGCCAGATCCCGACCACGAACCGCGGCTCGTCGGCAGGCAGGATGCCCGCGAACGTGATGTTGTGCAGCCGGTTGCTGTACCTGCCGGTCTCGGGGTCGACCTGCTGACCCGTGCCCGTCTTCCCGGACACCTGGTAGCCCTCCAGCGCGGCCTCGGGCGCGGTGCCGCTGTAGGCGTAGTCACCGCCCTGCGTCGTGGCGCGCAGCATGTTCTTCACCGTGTCGGCCGTCTTGGCATCCGTCACGCGGACCGACTCGGGCGCGGGCTCAGGGATCCTGCGTCCGTCCGGGGTGACCTTGGCCTTGACCACGCGTGGTTCGACGCGGACACCGCCGTTGGCGATGGCTTGGTACATGCTCGTCATCTGCACGACCGTCATCGACAGTCCCTGTCCGATCGGGAGATTCCCGTACGTCGTTCCCGACCACTGGTCGCGTGGAGGGACGTATCCCGGGCTCTCTCCCGGGAGCCCGATCCCGGTGCGCTGGCCGCCTCCGAACTTCTTCAGCGTCGACAGGAACCGGTCGGGGCCCACCTGGTCCGCGAGCATCAGGGTGCCCACGTTGGACGACTTCGCGAAGATGCCGGTGACCGTGAAGTCCTGCGTCGCGTGAGACCACGCGTCGTGCACGGTGTGGTCGGCGACCCGCATCGACCCGGGCACCGCGAGCGTCGTCTCGGGCTTGGCCACACCCGCCTCGATCGCCGCCGTCGCAGTGACGATCTTCGCGACCGAACCGGGCTCGAACGGCGTGGACACCGCGGGATTGCCCATGTCGTCGGCCGACGCCGGCGGCTCGTTGGGGTTGAACGTCCGGTGGTTGGCGAGCGCGTACACCTCGCCCGTGTGTGCATCGAGGATCACCGCGCTGCCGCCCTTGGCCTCCACCTTCTCCACGTAGGCGGCCAGACTGCGCTGCAACTCGTACTGCACGTCGGAATCGATCGTCAACTCCAGGTTCGAACCGGGAGTGGCAGGCTGCATGTCCCGTTCCGTGCCCGGGATGACCACGTCGCCGCCCTGCGCCGTGTCGACGATCTGCCTCCCGGGAGTACCGACGAGATCGTCGTCACGGTAGGACTCCAGACCGGCGAGCCCGTGCAGGTTGTGTTCCGACACGTCCTCGCTGTCGGTACGCCAGTTCGCGTAGCCGACGATGTTCGCGGCGACCTCCTCGCCCGGGTACACGCGTTTGGCCCGCTTCTCGTACCCGATCTCCGGATACTTCTCGCTGATCGCCTCGGCCACCGACGGTTCGACGTCGTCGACGAGATAGGTGAAACTCGCGTCCTTGTGGAAGGCGGCGAGCAGTTCGTCCTCGGTGACCAGGTCGGGGACCCGGCCCGCGATGTGGTCGGCGATCTCGGCCGCCCGCGTGTCGAAGTTCTCGCCCGACTCCGGCTTCTCGCGCGCGTACTCCTCCCACGTCAGCCGCATCTGGCGCAGGTTCACCCACAGCCGCCGGGTCTCCACGCTGAACGCGAGCTCCGCGCCGTTTCGGTCCAGTATGGACCCCCGCTCCGCGGGGATGTCGACGATCGTCGTGCGCTGCCGTTCGGCGCGTTCGGACAGTGCTGACGCCTCGAAAGCCTGGATGTGGACCAGTTTCAGCCCGGCGGCCACCAGCACGATGGTGAGGACGATGCGTCCCGCCACGAACCTGTTGCGGTTGTTGCGCACCGTGGTGGCCGAGCGGTTCCTGCGCGCTCGCACCGAATACGTCCGGTGTGGCCCACGACCCGATTGGACCCCTCGTGTGCCGCGCTGCGCCGGCATCGCCGTTCTCCCCTCACCACGTGCGTGCGTCGCCCCGCACCGTCACCGCTCGTCCCGCTCCTCACCGGACCGTTGCGGCTTTCGCTCCGGGGCCTTGGCCTCGACAGGTTCTCCGACCACCGACAGCGAGCCGTCCTCCCGGACGACCAGCCGCGCGGGGTTACCCGCGGGGACCATGCCCAACCCCTCCGCGCGTTCGGCCAGTGACGCCGGTGACTGCAACTGTCCCACCTCGCGGCGCAGTTGTTCGGCACGTTCGACGAGCTGGGCGTTGCGCTCCTTCAACCGTTCCAGGCGGTAGGAGTCGGCGATGGCCTGTGTGGACAGCCACAGTGAGGCCGCCACGCCGCAGAGCATGAGTGCCATGAGCACGATGACGAACGTGGCCCGCGATTTCGGCCAGTTCTGGAGCCCGCGCCGCGCGACCCTGCCCTGACCAGTCCTGTTCTGGGGCGACGTGCGCTCCGACCGTCGGGCGTAGGCTCGCTTGCCCGCGACACTGCGGCCGCCGCCCGACTTCGTGGCGGAGGTCGTGGACGCGGTGCCCTGGGCCGCCGTGCGGTTCGTCGACGAGGGCTTGCGGCGAGTGGGTACCGTCACGTGTCGTCTCCCCTCTTCTCCGCCGCCCGCAGCCGGACCGACGCCGCGCGGGGATTACGCCGGATCTCCTCCTCGCCGGCCTTCTCGGCGCCCCGGGTCAGCAACCGCAGTTCGGGCCCGTGGCCGGGCAACTCCACGGGCAGTCCCTCCGGCGTGCGCGAGGTCGCCGCCTTCGCCAACGCCTGCTTGACGATGCGGTCCTCCAGCGAGTGGTAGGACTCGACGACGATGCGGCCTCCCTCGGCCAGTGCCGAGATCGCTGCCGGCACCGCCTCGCGCAGGATGTCGAGCTCGCCGTTCACCTCGATGCGCAAGGCCTGGAACGTGCGCTTCGCGGGGTGCCCACCGGTGCGTCGGCTCGGCGCGGGCACGGTGTCGTACAGCAGACGCACCAGCCGCTCACTGGTGTCGAACGGTCGCCGCTGCCGCTCGGTCGCGATCGCCTTCGCGATGCGGCGGGCGAACTTCTCCTCCCCATAGTCCCGGAGGATGCGGGTGAGATCGTCGATCGAGTAGGTGTTGAGCACGTCCGCCGCGGTCGGACCGGTCGTCGGGTCCATCCGCATGTCCAGCGGCGCGTCCCGCGCGTATGCGAAGCCCCTCTCGTCGAGGTCGAGCTGCATCGACGACACACCGAGGTCCATGAGTACACCGTCGACCGACGGCAGGCCGAGGTCGGCGAGGACGTCGGGAATGCGGTGGTAGACGGTGTGCACGAACCGCACCCGGTCGCCGTGGCGGGCGAGCCGACGCCGCGACCGCTCCAGAGCCTCGGGATCGCGGTCCAGACCGATCACCCGGAGACGGGGGAAGTGGTCGAGCAGCGCGTCGGTATGGCCACCGAGTCCCAACGTGGCGTCGATGAGAACGGCCTCACGGTCGGCGACCGCGGGCTCGAACAACTCCAGGACCCGCTCGACCAGCACAGGCAGGTGCGTCGCGTCGGGTGTGGAGCCGGGCGTGGAGTCACGGTCGGCGCTCTCGCCGCTGTCGGTCACGACATCCCTCTCTCATCGTCGTCGGTCCTCGGTACCTCCATCCTCCAAGAAACAGGAACCGGATGGCGTCAGGTTGCGGACCTGACACCGGGGAAGTTGCATCAGGGCCGCAGCCTCACGCCATCCGGTCAGAACAAGCCGGGAAGGATCTCCTCCTGCGCGCTCGCGTAACTGTCCTCGTGTTTCTCCAGGTAGGTCTCCCAGGTTCGAGCGTCCCAGATCTCGAGCCGGGTGATCGCGCCGATCACCACGCACTCCTTCGTGAGTCCGGCATAGCGACGGAGCTCCGGGGCGATGGCGATACGGCCCTGCCCGTCGGGACGTTGCTCGTCGGTACCTGCGAAGAGGTACCGCTGGTAGGCCCGCACCGCCTCGTTGGTGAAGGGCGCTTCCGCCACCTTGCGGGCCAGCTGTTCGAACTCGGCGCGCGGGAACACGAAGAGGCAGTGGTCCTGTCCCTTGGTGATCATCAGCCCACCTGCCAGCGCGTCGCGGAACTTCGCAGGCAGCGTGAGCCGCCCCTTGTCGTCCAGCTTCGGAGTGTGGGTGCCGAGAAACACCGGCCTCCACCTCCCTACCGACCAGCGCCCGGACCCCGCGGTCCCTCGAGATCGGCTATGGAGCGTCCCTGCCGCCCCACTGGTCACCACCGTACCCCACTTTAAACCACAGTCAACGCCGAAGCGCTCACTTTCGGGCCATACCAACGAAGTTTGCGCTGGTCACGGACGTGTGTCCACAGTGGGGTGCCGCGAGGGCGTCGCCGCGCAGGGTGACACCGGATCGATGCGTCCGGCCATTCGTCCGGCCACTGTCGACCCGCCTCGGCGCTTTCGCGGACCGTTCCCGTGGGGCCGCGTGGGAGGGACGCCTCGCCTACGCACCGACGCGAAGACCGGCCTCCTCGACGAGATCCGCCAGCCTCGCGGCGATCCTCGGCGGGTCCGCGGGCACGAGGCTCGACCACGACTCCCCGGCCCGGCCTTTTGCGACCGTCCCGAGGTAGCCGCCCTCGTCGGTCACGAACCAACTCACCCCGCCGATACGGCGGAGGTGTTCCCCGCTCCTGACCCGCACGGAGAACTGCCCGGCGGCCAGCACCGGCCGGGACTGCACGGCCAACGCCTCCCGCGCCTGCTGCTCGAACACCCGCGCACGCCGGGTCGCCGACTGCTCCACCGCGGCGTCCGCCACGCCGACCAGGGCCGACGCGGGCAGGCTGACGCCCATGCCGGGACCGCTGGCGAAGTCGGGAAGAATACCGACGACGCCATCGAACACCTCACCGGGCCGGATGGCCGTCAGCGCGATCGTGCGTCGAGGCTGCACGGCGAGCACGCCCCGGTCGGCCGACACCGCGGCGACCGCACGCAAGGGCTCGGGCACGGCCAGATCGACCATCGCCTCGCACTCGACGACCAGCGGAGCGTGCGCGAGCAGGTCGATGCGCTCCCGCAGAGCGGGAACCAACTCCGGACCACGCACCAGATCGCGTTCGGCGAGGTTGGCGTACACCTCGGCGCGGATGCGGACGCGTTCCTGCTCCGTGTGTCCCACGCTGTGCACGGCCAGCACACCCGGCCGGCCGGTGTGCCCGAGGTCGGACCACAGGATGTCGAAAGCGGACGCCGACACCCTGATCACACCGGGACCGACCTTCCGACCGCCGACGCCGGACCGTCGCCGCGCGGCTCTCCCGAACTCCGAGTCAACGTCGGCGGCTCGGGGAACCTCGCGTCGGGCACGGCCTCGCCGAGCGTGGTGTCCCGCGCGTACATCACGTCGATCGCGCGCTGACGGGCCTGCTCGGCCTCGTCCCGGCGCGCCGCCATCGACTCGGACAACCCCACGAGCTGCCACACGTCGCCGCTGGCGACGGCGTCGCGGATGAGCGCCCCCGCGTCGTACGGTACGGGCTCGGGCATCTCGGCTCTCGCCCTGGCGGCGGCCTCGGCCTGCACCGCCACCGCCTCGCTCACCGCCTCCGAGAGTCCCGCGGCCTGCTGCGACCAGGTCGCCGCGTCGTGCACCACCGCCCGCAGCGCCTCCGCGGCGGCCCCCTGCCACGCGCTCTCACTACGGCGCGACAGGTCCGCGAGCAGATCGCCCGCCTCGCGGAGTCCGTTGGCGAGTTCGTTCCACTCCCGACTGATCTCCCCGGCCGCCACCGGGTCGTTGCCCTCGCCCACTTCCGTGTACATCTGCTCGTGGCTGTACGACTCGTATCGGCGGTCGGCGGCGGGTTTCGCGGTCATGTCAGCTCCGGCTCGATCAGTTCGGCCACCGTGGTGGCGCGCTCGCAGGCCTCGTCCGTGTCCTGGAAGTCGGCCATGGTGACGTCGACGTGGACGGTGCGTGCTCCCGGTCGTTCGACCGACACCGTCAACGAACACGTACCGTCGTCGAGGTCGGGGTCGGCGACGCGCACGGCGGCGAGCTCACCCACCCGCACGTCCTCGGCGTGGGGAACACGCTCGCGCACCGACGGGAGGTCGGCGCGTTCGTCCACGGTCACCGTGACACCGAACGCCCCGGGCTGGACGTAGTCGCACGCCTGGGACCCGGCCACGGTGGTGTGTTCCCCGGGCCCGCTCAGCCCTGCCGACGACCGCTGCTGCGCGCCGAGCAACGCGCACGGGTCGAGCCCGAGCTCCTCCGCCGTGCTCGTCGGCGACGCCGTCGGGACGGCCGCCGTTCCCGCGTCGGCCGCTCCCGCGGCCTCCCCGGAGGCTCCGGACTGACGTGGCGACACACCGCACCCCGCGGTCGCCAGGACGACGACCACCAGGACCGGCACGAGTCGGAGCCCGAACGCGCGCACGCGGAGGATCAGCCCCCACCCACGCAGTCCACGCCGTCGGACGCGGCACGGTCCTGCTCCTCGTAGCGACGCAGCGCGGTGTCGATGCGCTCCTTGAGGAGTTCGATCTCCTGCCCGAAGCGGGTCAACGACTCGGCCGCGCAGCCGGTGTCGTCGATGCCGTAGCGGGCCATGAAGTCGCCGATCTCCTTGGCGTAGCCGTCGCCGAGCGGCACGGAACGCCCGAGCACGTTGACCCGGCGCACCATCCGGCCCACCGCGTCCTGGACCTCGCTCAGCTTGGCGAAGGTCTCCGCGGCGAGCTCAGGTGCCACGGCGAACCCGTCGGACGGCTCACGCACGTCGACTTCGGCCATCACCGCACCTCTCTCCGTAGCCGACCGACTACGCTGCCGTAGCGTAGGCGAGTTCGGATTCGCGCCAAGATCTGTGATCCGAAGTCACCTGAAAGGGGCAATACTTTCCTGTGGGATGCTGCACTCCCTCAGCGAGAGTGATCGACAAGGCGGCAACGCCGCCAGGGCCGCTGTTTGACACACTGCGTGTCGGCCGGCTCGCCATTGAGCCCGCCGGGCGACGAAGGTCCTTGCCGGCCGTTCGGAGTGTCTCGGGGGCTTCTCGTACCAGGAGGTCGTGTGACGTCGAGAGGACAGTCCACCGCTGTGTCCACACCAGCCCCCACGGGCGACGGCCGGTCCGTCACCGAGGTGCAGTATCCGTCCGACGGGTATCCGGCAGACCACAGCGTCGCCGGCAGCCATGGAACGCACAGCGCTCACAGCGCTCACAGTGCTCACAGTGCTCACAGCGCTCACGAGGCCCACGACTCCTACGGCACACAGGACGACCGGGCGGTCCCGACGATCGGCCTCGACCAGCTGCACGACACGGTCCGGCGCATCGCCGCCAACGTCGAGCGCGTGCTGGTGGGCAAGCCCGAGGTCGTCCGGGTGGCGCTCGTGACGCTGCTCGCCGAGGGACATCTCCTGGTCGAGGACGTGCCGGGGGTCGGCAAGACCTCGCTGGCCAAGGCCCTCGCCCGGTCGATCGACTGCCCCGTGAGCCGGCTGCAGTTCACTCCCGACCTGCTGCCCAGCGACGTCACCGGCGTCTCGATCTACAACCGCCAGCAGTCGGACTTCGAGTTCCGGCCCGGCCCGGTGTTCGCCAACATCGTCGTGGGCGACGAGATCAACCGCGCGTCCCCCAAGACCCAGTCGGCGCTGCTGGAGTGCATGGAGGAACGCCAGGTCACCGTCGACGGCACGACCTACGAGCTCGGCAGGCCGTTCATGGTCATCGCCACGCAGAACCCGGTCGAGATGGAGGGCACGTACGCGCTGCCCGAGGCGCAGCGCGACCGGTTCACCGCCCGCCTGTCGATCGGCTACCCCGACGCCGCCGCCGAGTTGGCCATGGTGGACGAACACGCCGGCGCGAACCCGTTGTCCGAACTGCGACCCGTGTCCGACGGTGCCACGGTGCAACGGCTGATCGACAGAGTTCGCGGACTGCACGTCGCTCCCGAGGTGAAGCAGTACGCCGTCGAGCTCACCGCGGCCACCCGACAACTGCCCGAGGTCCGGCTCGGGGCCTCGCCGCGGGCGACGCTGCAACTCGTCCGTGCCGCACGCGCGCAGGCCGCGCTCTCGGGACGGGAGTTCGTCGTTCCCGACGACCTGCACGCGGTGGCGATTCCCGTCCTGGCCCACCGGCTCGTCCTGACGACCGAGGCGCACGCCGCGCGCCGGTCGGCCACCGACGTGGTGCGGGCGATCCTGGCCCGGGTGCCGGTACCGCACGGCAACCGAACCCGGTAGCGCTGTCGTGTTCCGCTCGTTGTCCGGCCTCACGACCCGGGGCCGGTGCCTGCTCGCTGCCGGGGTCGCCGCGGGACTGTGCGCCGTCGTGCTCAACGAGCGCGACCTGCTCCGTGTCGCGGTGTTCGTCGTCGCGCTCCCGCTGTGCGTGGTCGCGCTGGCCTCGGCGTCACGGATGACCATCTCCGCGTCCCGGTCGCTGCTGACCGAGCGCGTGCCCGTGGGGGCGCACGGCGAGGTCCAGCTCGACATCTGGCGCACCGGGCGCATGCCCGCGGGCGACGTGCTGCTGGAGGACGGTCTGCCCTACACACTCGGCGCCCGGCCGCGTTTCGTCGTGGAACGGCTACCCGCGCACCGGCGTCCGGTGCCGTTGCGGTACCCGGTGCAGCCGACCCTGCGCGGGGTACACCGGATCGGCCCGTTGCGGGCGACCATCACCGATCCCTTCGGGCTGTGCGAGTTCGACCGCGACCTGGTGCCGCACTCACGACTCGTCGTCGTCCCCCGTGTGACGACGCTGTGGGGGCTTCCGCGGGGCACCGGGCTCGGTTCGGGAGAGGACAGCAACATCCGCCTGCACACCGGTCAGGGCGAGACGGACGTCGTGGTGCGGCAGTACCGCCAGGGCGACGACCTCCGGAAAGTGCACTGGCGGTCCACCGCGCGCCGGGACGAGATGATGGTCAGGGTCGAGGAACGGCCCTGGCACAGCGGCACGACCGTGCTGCTCGACCACCGCGCGTCGGCCCATCGAGGGTCGGGCGCCCACTCCAGCCTGGAATGGGCCGTCGAGTTCACCGCCAGCGTCTGCCTGCACCTGAACAAAACCGGACAGCGGGTGCGGCTCGTCAGTGAACACGGCCGCCTGCTCGCCGACGCGGCCCAGCACGGCGGTCCGGGATCCGCCGGGGCGGTGCTCGACTCGCTCGCCGCCGTGCAGCCCGCACACGAGCGCGACATCGTGCTGAGTGCCGATCCTGCCCAGGGCCAGGAGTTGATCGCCGTGCTCGGCAGTGTGGGAACGGAGTCGGTGCACGAACTCACCCGGCACCGCGCACGCGGCACGCGCAGCTACGCGGTATTGCTCGACACCGCCGCGTGGGAGAGCGGAGACGGGACGGCCGACGGCGACGTCGCCGTCGGCGACACGGCTGCCCTCCTGCGCGCCGCGGGGTGGGGCGTCGTGGTGGCGAAACCCGGCCGCAGCGTGCCGGACGTGTGGGCGGAACTCTGCCGCACGACGGCGCCCGGCGCGTCACTGATCGGGGGCGGCTCATGACGGCGACGGACATCCCGTCCCGCCACGCGCGGCGGGACTCCCACTCCGACCCGGAACGTGGTCGGCACCGGCCGCCCACCGCGGGCCAGCTCCTGGCACCCGCCGCCGCGATGTTCGCCACGATCAGCTCCGCCACCTCGCTCACCGGCGTCATCCAGGGCAGCCTGTGGCTCGCGTTCATCGCGGTGGCCGCGCTGCTGGTGGCGTTCACCGGCCTCACGCTGCGCTCGTTGCGGGTCCCCATTCCGCTGGTGGGGCTCGGCCAGGCGGTCGTGCTGCTGTTCCTGGTCACCGGGTCGTTCACCCGCAACGGCATCCTCGCGATCATCCCCGGCCCCGCCGCGTTCGCCGAACTCGACGACGTGCTGACGGCCGCGTTCGAGGCCATCCGGTCCGGTGTGCCGCCGATCGAGGACACGACTCCTGTTCTGTGCCTCGCGACCATCGCGCTCGGTCTCGTCGCGATCGTCGTGGACACGCTCGTCGTGGCCGCCGCCGCACCGGCCGCCACGGGACTCGTCCTGCTGTGCGTCTACGCGGTACCCGCCGCGCTGGCCGACGACATGCTGCCCTGGTGGACGTTCGTGCTCGGTGCCACGGCGTTCACGGTGCTGCTGGCGGTGGACGGCTCCCACCGGCACAACCGGTGGCGCACCCGTCCCGCGCCGGGAGCGGGAGTCTCCGCGTCGGCGGTGGCCTCCCCGGTGGCCGTGGTCGCGGGGGCGCTCGCCGCAGGCCTGGTCGCGGGCACCGCGCTGACGGGTATCGGCACCGAGGGCAGCCTGCCCGGCAGCCGGGACGAACGACACGTGCTCGGTGGGCTCGGCGTCAATCCGTTCACATCGCTGCGCGGGATGCTCGACCAGGGCGACGAGGTGGCGCTGTTCCGCGTGGACGGCCTGGAGGAACCTCGCCTACTCCGCGCCTTCACCCTCAGCGAGTACGTCCCGAACGAGGGGTGGGCGCTGCCGGAGGGACCCATGCCCGCCGGTGTGCCCGCCGGCGGTGAGCTGCCTCCGGCCCCCGGAGACGACGGCAACGGGCCCGGCAACCGGATCACGATCGAGCCGGTGCACTGGAACGACGTGTGGCTGCCGGTCTACGGTGCACCCCGCGCGCTCCAGGGGTTGTCGGACGGGTGGTACTACGACCGCTCCAGCGGAGCGGTGTTCCGCGAGCGACGGCAGAATCCCGCGCCCTACGTCGAGACGGCCTCCCTCGCGGAGCCGACCCGGGCCGAACTGCGCCGGGCGGATGTCGATCCCCACGAAGTCGATCCCTCCTACACCCGGCTTCCGTCCCTCGACCCCCGGGTGGCTGACCTCGCCGAGGACCTCACGGCGTCGTCCGACACGACGTTCGACAAGGTGCAGGCGATCTGGAAGTACTTCGCCCCGGAGAACGGCTTCGTCTACGACACGAGCACCGCTCCGGAAGCGGACGGCGACGCCCTCGCCGACTTCGTCCTGCGCGGCAAACGCGGCTACTGCGAGCAGTTCGCCTCGGCCATGGCCGTCCTGCTGCGCTCGCTCGACATCCCCTCACGCGTGGCGATCGGGTTCACCGGCGGCGCCGACGACGGCGAGATCCGCACGATCACCTCGCGCGACGCGCACGCGTGGGTCGAGGTGTACTTCGGCGAGCTCGGCTGGGTGAGCTTCGACCCCACTCCGCTGTCGGGCGGCCGGGGCTACGTTCCGGGCTACCTCAGCGACGGCAGCGGCGACGACACCGACTCCGGTGGCGGCGGCGCCGACGACGAGACGCCCGGCACAGCGCCCGAGGAGTCGTCCGACGCGGCAGCTCCGTCGGAGGAGCAGACCGAGGCACCGGACTCCGCCCAGTCCGACGGACGGCAGTCCTCCGGCGGCAGCAGCTGGCTCGGCCTCGCCGCCGCGATCGTCGCGGGTGCGGCGTTGGTGGTGACCGTCGTGACGGTCGCGGTGACACGCAGGCGGCGCTCCGCGGGTTCCACGAACACTGCGGCAGGCGACTCGACCGTGGGACTCGTGGCGTGGCTACCGCTCATCGCCGTCGGCCTCGCCGGACTCGCCGTGCTCCTGCTGGCGTGGTGGGCGCACTGGGCCCTCGCCCTGGCTCTCCTCGCGGCAGCGGCACTACTGCTGGTTCCGGCCGTCCTGCGCCAGCTCCGGCGGCGCCGCAGGCTGCAGGACGTGGAGCGCGGCGACGACCGCCGCGCCGTCGACGCCGCATGGCGGGAACTGCTCGACGAGTGCGCCGACCGGAAGCTGGACATCTCCGAGAGCGACACCGTCCGGTTGGCCGCCCAGAAGCTCGCCCGCGGTCAACGGCTGGACGAGCAGGGCAAGAACGACCTGCGACTCGTCGTCACCACGCTGGAACAGTCGTGGTACAGCCCGACGCAGGACGGACACGACCGCGACGCGTCCGGGTTCTCCGGAGCGTTCCACGGTGTCCTCGCAGCGCTCCGACGATCAGCCCCGCTGTCGTGGCGCGACAGGCTCCTGCCCCGATCGGTCCTGACCCGGCTGCGCACACGCGCCGTCCGCTGAGACCTCCGGGCACACGAAAATCCGCTGGTCGGGTTTCCCGGACGACCGATGTCGTCCACGAACCCGACCAGCGGACCAAGCCTTCGCCGGTGAGGAGGTCGCTAGCGATCCTCGAAGCGACGGCGGAAGCGATCCTCCATGCGCTGGGTGAACGTGCTCTTGGCCGAAGGGGCGCCCCGCGAGCTCCCCCCTCCCTGCTTCGGGGGGTCGTCGACCTCACCCGACGCGCCGAGAGTCGTCACCGCCATCAGCACCCCGCCGAACATCACCAGGAACCCGAGCACACTGAGCCACGGGATCTCGGCGATGCGCAGGAACGATGCCTGCCCGGCGACACCGAGCACCAGCATGGCGATGCCCACGACGAACAGCACGGCGCCCTGTAGGCGCCGACGTCGCGTAGGACGGCGCATCTTTTTTCCGCGCACAGCGGAAGCGAACTTGGGGTCCTCGGCATAGAGCTCGCGCTCGATCTGGTCGAGCAGCCGCTGCTCATGCTCGGAGAGTGGCATCTTTCCTCCTCCGGCACAGCTATCTGGCGACCCCTGGCGGGCACCGGAACCGCGCATGGACGTCGACCCGGACTACCCCCGATCGGGGTGTCAATACCAGGATACGAGTCGCACGCTCGGACGACTACCCGATCTCCCCCCAACCGTCGCCGAGTTTGCCACGATCGGCCCAGCCCGACCACCGTGAGCCCGGAAACGGGCTGAAAGAGCCCGGCGAGGCCGCCCGCGAACGCATGATCGAAATCCCTGTCGGTCACGGTACGTCACGTCTCAACAGTGACGCTGGGCGCACGGCCGCCGCCCCGAACTTCGACCGCGCCACATCGGCGGCGACCTCGGCGTCGCGCCACCGCGATACCGGGCGCGCGTCGTCCAGGCTGAGCTGCTCGGGCTGCTCCGCGCCGACCAGTCCTTCGGCGCGCACGCCCAGCAGCCGCACCGGCGCTCCGGCACCCGTGTCGCGGAGCAACGTGACCGCCTGGGCATGGATGGTCCTCGCCACGTCCGTCGCCGTCGGCAGTGTGCGAGCTCGGGTGATGGTGCGGAAGTCGGAGAACCTGACCTTGATCGACACGGTCCTGCCCCGAAGGCCCCGGCGCCGCAGTGTCGCTGCCACCTTCTCCGCCAGGCTCAGCAACTGGCGCTCCTGTTCGGCCCGATCGGCGAGATCGGTGTCGAACGTCCGTTCCGCGCCCAGCGACTTCTCCTCCGCGTCGGCCACCACGCCACGCTCGTCGCGGCCGTGGGCGAGCGCGGTCAGGTGTTCCGCCGTGGCCACGCCCAACCAGCGCCGCAGGCGCTCGGGCGGAGTCGCCGCGATGTCGGCGATGGTCGCCAGACCGTGCGCCCGCAGGACCTCGGCCGTCTTCGGACCCACTCCCCACAGCGCCGACACCGGCAACGGGTGGAGGAACGACACCGTGTCGGCGACGGGAACCACGACCATGCCGTCGGGCTTCGCCATGCCGGAGGCCAGCTTCGCGACGAACTTGACCCCCGCCGCTCCGACGGAACAGGTCACGCCGTACTCCGACTCGACCTTCGCCCGGATCTCGCTGCCGATCTCCACCGGCGTGGCCCCCAGCCTGCGCAGCGCGCCTCGCACGTCGAGGAACGCCTCGTCGAGGCTCAGCGGCTCGACCAGAGGCGTGTACTCGCTGAAGAGTGCCATGACGCCGCGGGAGACCTCGCTGTAGAGCCCCTTCGTGGGCGGCAGGTAGACGGCGTGCGGGCAGAGCTTGCGCGCCGCCGCGACCGGCATCGCCGACGAGATCCCGAACCGTCGGGCGGGGTAGTTCGCCGACAGCACCACCGAACGCGGCCCGGCGCCCGCGACGACCACGGGGCGATCGGCCAGCTCGGGCCGGGTCCGCAGTTCCACCGCCGCGAAGAAGGCGTCCATGTCGACGTGCAGCAGGTGGCAACCGGTGTCGTCGGGCCACGTGGAGTCGGTGACCCGGAACCGTTCGTACCCCTCGGGCAGCGCCGTGTTCCGTCCCATGTCGAGACGAGCCTACGTCGCGCCACCGACAGTTCCCGGCGCTCCCGGCCGCCGGGAGCGCGTCAGGCGCGCGTGCGGGCCAACGCGTGCAACCGGGTGGCGACGTCACGCAACGGGCTGGTCACCGCCGCCACGGTCTCGAACTCGGCGAGGTCGCTCTCCCACGACTCCGCCTCCTCCGGCGAGACGATCTCCGACACGACGCCGTCGCCCCGCACGGTCTCGACCGACAGACCCACGTCCGCGAGCAACGCGGTCACCCCGTCGACGTCGAAGCGCCGCAGGACGGTCTCCGCGTCGCCGCTGCGCACGCCGTCGGGCTGCGACAGCAGCTCCCGAGCCTCCACGAGCCGACCGGCCAGCGCACGGTGCAGCACCGCGGCGTGGCGGTTGGCCACGAGCACCGACACCGCGCCGCCGGGCGCAGTGGCCTCGACGATGGACGCCATGGTGCGGCGCGGGTCGTCCACGACCTCCAGCAGCGAGTGCGCGAGCACCAGATCGGCCGTCCCCGGCCTCACGTGCTCACCCAACGCGTCCGCGTCGTCGGCCACGACGGTGATCCGGTCGGCGACACCGTCCTCGGTCGCCCGCCGCTCCAGCGTGGCGAGCGCGTCGAGGCTCGGTTCCACGACCGTCACCCGGCACCCGGCGGCCGCGAA
The DNA here is from genome assembly GCF_000231055.2 of Saccharomonospora azurea NA-128. Lineage (GTDB taxonomy): Bacteria > Actinomycetota > Actinomycetes > Mycobacteriales > Pseudonocardiaceae > Saccharomonospora > Saccharomonospora azurea. The sequence continues at coordinate 1,306,570 of NZ_CM001466.1, forward strand.
GGGCACCGCCCAGACGCCGCTGCCGCCGCCCACGTCCACCACCACAGGCTCCTGCGCACCCCGGGCCCGCGCGGCACGCAGCTCGGTTTCCAACACCTTCCGCACCGCCGCCGACCCGTGACCGGCCGAAGTCTCCGCTCGCATGGCCCCCAAGCCTAGTTGGGACACCTCACGCGTTCTCACAGTGACCATCCCCGGCTACGCTCGCAGGCGTGCACACGGTCGCCGTACTCAGCCTCAAGGGTGGCGTCGGGAAGACGACGGTCGCTCTCGGTGTCGCCTCGGCTGCGCTCCGCAGGGGAACCCGGACGCTGGTGGCGGACCTGGACCCACAGGGCAACGCCACCGCGACGCTCGATCCGCCACTCACCGACGCCACGCTCGCCGACGTTCTCGAAGCGCCCCGGCTCGGCATCCTGAACCAGGCGATCGCCGCCAGCGGCTGGAGCGACGCCGTCGACGTCCTCGTCGGGTCGGAGGAGTTGGAGCTGCTCAACGAACCCGGCCCTCACGCCCATCGCATGGACAGCCTGGCGCGGGCCCTCGACGAACTGCGCCGCTATCCGCAGGGCAAACCGTACGACCTCGCGATCCTCGACTGCCCGCCGTCGCTCGGGCGGCTCACGCGCTCGGCACTCATCGCCGCCGACAGCGCGCTGCTCGTCACCGAACCCACCATGTACGCCGTGGCGGGCGCGCAGCGGGCGCTGGAGGCCATCGAGTCGATCCGGGCCGAGCACAACCCGCGACTGAAACCGGCGGGCGTGGTCGTCAACCGGCTGCGCAACCGCTCCTACGAGCACGAATACCGCGTGCAGGAACTGCGGGAGTCGTTCGGCAGGCTCGTGATGCCGACCGCGATCCCCGACCGGCTGGTCGTGCAGCAGGCGCAGGGCGCATGCACGCCGATCCACGCGTGGAACTCCCCCGCCGCACAGGAGATCGCGCTGACGTTCAACATGGTGCTGGCGAAGATTCTGCGCTCCGACCGTGCCGGTCGGCACCGGCTGGACGGTGAGGAGCCGGAACCCACGCCACCACCCGCAGGACCTCCGCCGCCGGGCCCGCCCTCAGGCCCGCAGAGAGGCGCTCCGCCACCGCCACACCTGCCCGCGCGGCGCCCGTACGCCCGGCACGAGACGGGCTGACCCGTGCCCGAGGGTGACACCGTCTTCCTCACCGGCGAGCGGCTTCGTGGCGCTCTGGTGGGGCGCACGCTCACCCGCACGGACTTCCGGCACCCGAGACTGGCCACCGCCGACCTGACCGGACGCGACGTGGTGGCCGTCCGCACGGTCGGCAAGCACCTCTTTCTGCGGTTCTCCGACCGCACCAGCCTGCACAGCCATCTCATGATGGACGGTTCGTGGCGGGTGTTCCGCCCGGGACAGCGCTGGTCGATGCCGAGCCACCACGCCCGGGTCGTCCTCGCGCACACGGACGCGGAGGCCGTCGGGTTCCGCGTGCACGACCTCGATCTCGTGCCCACGGAACGGGAGTCGCGATTCGTGGCGCACCTGGGCCCGGACCTGCTCGATCCGGACTGGGGGCCCGACCACGAGAGCACCGCCGCGGCCGCACTGCGGTCGCGTCCGAACCTGGCGATCGGCGAGGCCCTGCTCGACCAGCACGTCATGGCCGGCGTCGGAAATGTGTTCAAGACCGAGATCTGCTTCCTGCTCGGCGTCTCCCCGTGGACACCGGCGTCGGAGGTGGATGTCGATCGGGCGGTGCGGCTGGCCCACCGGCTGCTCACCGTCAACGCACGCCGCCCGCGACGCGTCACCACGGGCATGGACGCGCCGGGACGTCGCAGCTGGGTGTACGAGCGCACCCGGCAGGGCTGTCTCCGCTGCGGCGGAGCCGTCCGGGTGGCCGACCAGGGTGAGGGCACGTGGGCCCGGCCCACTTGGTACTGCCCGCGCTGCCAGCCCGGCCCCGCGCCGGCGTGACCCCCGGCATGACACGGGCATGACACGGGCATGACGATGCCCACCCGCGGGTCGCCGAAAAACGCGTTGCCGCATCCCGCCTCGTGCGCCTAGCGTGGCGATTACACGAGAAGGGAGGTGGTCCAACGGTGAATATCCACAGGACTCGTGAGGTGGCTGTCCACTGACAGCGCACACGGGCCACCCAGTTGACGCGTGTGTCTGCCGGTGAATACCAGGCAGTCACCGGCCCCTAGTGTTTCCGGGAACCGGTCCGTCCCGGGCCCGAACGGCTGACGACGTTCGGGAGTCGCACTGGGGGCTTCACCTCTTTCCAGGGGCGGTCCGTCTCGATCGCCTCGTGCTCCTGGATGCGAGCTGCGTGTCCGCATGACGGATACTGGACGCCGTGCTCTTCGACAGGATCGTCCGGCCCGCCCTCTATCGGCTTCACGCCAACGACGCCGAGGCAGTGCACGAACGCACCGTCCGCCTGCTCGGCAGGCTGGGCCAGGGCAGCCCGCTGACCCGCGCACTCGGCCGGTACTACCGGGTCGACGACCCCTGCACCGTCTTCGGCATCCGGTTCCCGAACCGCGTGGGCCTCGCCGCCGGGATGGACAAGGACGGGCGCGCGCTGCACGCGTGGTCGGCTCTCGGGTTCGGGTTCGTCGAGGTCGGCACCGTCACGCGACACGCGCAGCCGGGCAACCCCCAGCCCCGTCTCTTCACGCTCGACGCCAGTGACGCCGTGCTCAACCGGATGGGCTTCAACAACGCCGGTGCGGCGGCGTTGGCCGGCCGGCTCGCCGCCACGGGCAAGCCCGACATCCCGCTCGGGATCAGCATCGGCAAGTCGAAGGTCACTCCCGTCGAGGAGGCGATCTCCGACTATCGCGACTCGCTCGTGACGCTGTCCCCGTACGCCGACTACGTGGCCGTCAACGTCAGCTCGCCCAACACGCCGGGACTGCGCACGCTGCAGGACCGCGGAGCGCTGACCGAGCTGCTGAGCGAACTGTCCCGCACCTCCCGCGACCTCGCGGCGACGAGCGGGCGCGCGCGGGTGCCGCTGCTGGTGAAGGTGGCTCCGGACCTGTCGTTCGACGCCATCGCCGAACTGCTCGGTGTGTGTCTCGACCACGAGGTCGCCGGCCTCATCGCCACCAACACGACGTTGTCGCGGGACGGACTCGCGCCTCAGGACGCACGGTTCGCGAGCGAGCCGGGCGGACTGTCCGGGCGCCCGCTCACGACGAGGTCGGCGGAGATCGTGCGCTTCGTGCACGACCAGGTGGGCGACTCACTGCCGATCATCGGTGTGGGCGGCATCGGCGGCCCCGACGACGCGCTGCGCATGCTCGACGCCGGTGCGAGCCTGCTGCAGGTCTTCAGCGCGTTCGCCCTCCACGGGCCCGCCGTGGTGAAGCGGATCAACTCCCGGCTCGCACCGCGGCAGGCCGTACGGCGCTGAGGTGGCGCAGGTACGCCCGCCAGCACTCCCACGCGGTGAGGTCGGCACCGTGTCGCGCCGCTGCCGGATCGCAGAGGATCGCGAGCGAGCTCGTCCCGTCGGCCAGGTCCACGGTGCCCAGGCGCATCGGCGCGGGCAGGTGAGCGACGAACTCGCCCAACGCCGCCGGAGCCAGCAGCCATTCCTCGCCGAGCAGGGGACCGCCCTCGGCGGCACCGCGCGCCGGCACCACCCCGGCCTCGGGCGGGTCCTGCTCCAGCAGCATCAGCCGATAATGGCGGGACGTGGTCGCGAAGCCGGTGAACCGCGCCCCCACTCGCTCCAGGTCCACGGCCCGCGGTTGCCCCCGGAGGAAGGAACCGAAGGCGATCAACCGCACTCCGACGTCCGGGTAGGGCCGGGGAGCCTGTGATCCGGTGAGCAGCCCCGCGAGGTCGAGCACCACCTGGTCGTCGAAGGGTTTCGTCAGCAGGCCGACACCGCCGTCGAACCGCAGGGGCAGCAGCATGGCCGCGGTGTCGAGGTGCGTCACCAACCGACTCAGCGAACAGGCCCCGCTGCCCAGCGGCAGCAGGATGGCGTCGTGATATTGCAGGGCGTGCGCGGCACGTCGGCGACAGATGCCGTCGGCGCCCCCACCCGACAGCTCGACCTCGTTCGTCAGTGCGCCCGCCACCCGCAACGTGTCCGCGGTCGCGAGGAGCCGAGCAGCGTCCATCGGTGCGAGCGCGGCCAAGAACGGCCGGTCCGGCACACCGACCCGGGGGTGCTCGCCCGCGCTCAGGCGCACCGACTCCGGCCAGTGCCTGCTGAACCCTCGGGAGCCGGCTCGGGGATCCGGTCCCGTGACCGCGGCGGCCACCTGCTGCGCGACGGCGGCGTCGCGGGCCAGCACCGTGGTGACTCCCGAATCGCTCGTCGGCAGCAGTCCTCGGGTGGGGACGAACCCCACCACTCCGCGACACCCGGCGGGCGGTTCGGTGACGAGCAACGCGTCGAGCTTGCTGAGCGTCTCCACCCGCGCCTCGGAGCCCGGCGAGGGCGAACCGGGCACCGTATGCCCTGCGACCACCGCACCGGCCTGCGCGAGCCGTCCCACGACGACGGGCTCGTCCGGCGCGGCCACCAGAGTCCCGACCAGCGGCAGGCGCTCCCCCAACCTCACCCGCTCGTCGACGGCCTTCGCGTCCACGAGCACGTCCTCCCGGCAGCGCAGCCGCACCAGCGGGGCCGGTCCGAGACCGCGCGAGAGCGCGTCGAACACCGACAGCACGCGCTGGACGGCCTGGCTCGTGGTGATGGGAGGAAGCGGGACCGTGTCGTCGTCGAACAGGAACAGGTTCACGCCGCTGTCCTTTCCTGACAGAGTCTGGCGCGTAGTACCTACCCGGCTCGACCGCCGGTCAACCTGCTCACAGGAGCAGAGCTGTCGTCACGGCGACGACAGCTCACGCAATGCCGACGCCAGTCCGGCGAGCCGGTCCGTGGCGTCGGTGAGGGCCTCCTTGGCCTCCGGCACCCCACTGCTGGAGGCGGCGACGGCCCGCCCCGTGGCCGCGACGAGGGCGCCGTACTCCTCGATGCCCCCGTCGAGCTGTTCCCGCAGCCCTTCGAGAGCGGTGTCCAAGGCCGGTCGCTGGGCCTCGGGGGTGGACGCCCGAGCGCGCTCGACCGATTCGATCCGCGCGGCCAGGGCGCGCAGGACGGCGGCGGCCTCCTCCGCCGTCTGTCGCGTCTGCTCGACCGACAGCGGCGGCACCGCCGACACGGTGCCGCCGGTCGTGGGCGCCGCCAGTTGTGCGAGCAGCTCCGCGAGCGACGCCTCGCTGCGCGCCAACCGTTCCATCGGCTCCCGCGCCAGGGATCCCACCCTCGGCAGCGCCGGCGGTCGCGGCGCCGCGACGACCGTGGTCTTGCTCAGCTGGTACAGGCGGATACCGGAGCGCGTGCCGAGCACCCCGAAGATCACCACGCCGACCAAGCCGCTCAGCGCGCCCTGCCACCCGTCGACACCGCCCGTGATCCCCGTGTAGCCCACGAGGGCGTACAACACGGACAGCAGGGTCAGCACGATCCACAGCGTCAGGGCCCGCGACGTGCGTCGCTTCCGGCGCTCGTGTTTCGCCGCCGGGTCGTTCCACCGCGCCCACTTGTCGCGGACCTCGCCCACCACGGGCGGCACCACGGGCACCGGACGCGCATCCGTGCGCGAGGCGTCGGACGTCCGTTCGGCCGTCGCGCTGTCCGTGTAGGCCCGCACCGCGCGTTGCGCACGCTGGGCGTAGTCGGGCAGACGCTGCAGATGCTTGTCGAACTTCGCGAAGCGCTCGTTCCGTCCGCCCGCCACGGTCACCCCCGCATGAATGCTGCTCTTCTCACGCCTGGTTCTTCTGCCGCTCGGCCTCGACCCTGGCCTGGATCTCCTTCTGGACGTCCGAGGTGGCCGACGACGAGGACGAGGCGCTGCTGTTGCTCGTGGAGTCGCCGCTCGTCACCTGCGCCACCGACTCGCCCTTCATCGAGGCGCGGATCTGCTCCAGACGGCTGTGGCCCGCGAGCTGCGTGGTGGAGTGCTGGACCTCCAGCATCCGGCCCTGCACCGAGTTCTGCGCCAGCTCGGCCGAGCCGAGAGCGGTGGTGTAACGCTTCTCGATCTTGTCGCGGATCTCGTCGAGCGAAGGCGTGTTGCCGGGCGCGGCCAGCTCCGTCATCTGGTTCAGCGACGAGGAGACCTGCTCCTGCATCTTGGCCTGCTCCAGCTGCGACAGCAGCTTCGTGCGCTCGGCCAGCTTCTGCTGGAGCATGCTCGCGTTGCGCTCGACGGCCTGCTTGGCCTGCTCGGCGGCCTGCAGCGCCTGGTCGTGCAGCGTCTTCAGGTCCTCGATCGACTGCTCGGCGGTCACGAGCTGCGCCGCGAAGCCCTCGGCGGCCGTCTCGAACTCCTGAGCCTTCTGCTCGTCGCCCTTGGCCCTGGCCTCGTCGGCGAGCGTCAACGCCTGGCGGGTGGAGGCCTGCAGCTTCTCGACCTCGCCCAGCTGTCGGTTGAGCTTCATCTCCAGCTGCCGCTGGTTACCGATCACCGAGGCAGCCTGCTGCGACAGGGCCTGGTGATTGCGCTGAGCCTCCTCGATGGCCTGCTGGATCTGCACCTTCGGATCGGCGTGCTCGTCAACCTTGGACGAGAACGCCGCCATGAGGTACTTCCAGAACTTCACGAAAGGGTTGGCCATCTCCTCCGCCTGCTTTCTCACGTCCCACAGTTACCGAACGGGGTGACACGAGCGCCCGACCAACGCCAGCGCCTCTCGCGTGCACGACTGCCGTTCTTCGACCCACGTGATCCCCGTGTGGGTTCCATCGTGTCAGGTCGACCGCCGCGGTACCAGGCGACCCCGGCGAAATCAGGGATCCCCCTGACCGTGTCGAGTCCGTTCGGTGACATGGTCGTCACCGAACGGCCCCCCACGAGCATCTATGCGGCCAGGACGGGCTTCGACTTCGGTGCCCGGATCGTGGTCCGGAGAGTGGGCGAAAGCCGGAAGTCCGCGAAGTCCTCACCTCGGCTGCCGGTGGCCAGCCGACCGCCCTCGAAGCTGCGTTCGCCTTCTCCGCTCGCCGCGTCCTCGCCGTCCCCGGCCTCGTTCACGGCGGCGAACTCGTCGGGCCTGGACTCCACCGCCGCGTCGACCCGGTCCAGCGCGGAGACGTCGGCGGCGACGTTGTGCAGCAACTCGCTCAGCGGAAGCTCCAGCGCCTCGCAGATCGACGCGAGGAGCTCGCTGGACGCCTCTTTCTGCCCCCGCTCGACCTCGGAGAGGTAACCGAGGCTCACCCTGGCGGCGCGGGAGATGTCGCGCAGCGTCCGGCGCTTGGTGGTGCGGGCATGACGGAGCCGATCACCGATCGCCTCACGCAACAGCACGGTCATCACGCGCCTCCCTTCCTTGTGTCCACGGTACCGAGACCGGGGGACAAAGCGCAGGTGCACAACGCGATCGTCCGCCCACAGCGAACGCGTGGGTCAGTCGAGGTGTTCTCGGAGCAGTCCGAGAGCGGCCGCGACCGCACCCGCGCGCACCTCCTCCCGGCCTCCGGCGAGGTTCAGGGTCCGCACGGCCCTGGTCTCCGGACCCGCGAGCCCGATGTACACGGTGCCCGGCTCGCACCCGTCCTGAGGGTCGGGCCCGGCGACTCCCGTCAGGCCCAGCCCCCAGTCGGCGGTACAGCGACGACGCGCGCCCTGCGCCAGCTGCGCGGCGACCTCCGGGTGCACGGCACCGTAGTCGGCCAGCAGTGTCTCGTCCACCCCGCCGAGGGTGTGCTTCAGCTCGGTGGCGTAGACGACCAGCCCGCCCCGCAGCACGGCACTGGACCCGGGCACGCGCGTGAGCGTCGCGCACACGAGTCCGGCGGTGAGCGACTCCGCCGCCGCGACCGTCTGGCGCCGGCGCGTCAGCTCGGCCACGAGCCACGCCGCCTGGTCGTCCGCATCGGGGGCGCTCACGTCACCTCCACAGGTCCCTGCCGCGCCACCGCACGGAGCCGCAGCGCGCGGACGAGGTAGTCGACGCCCGTGCCGACCGTCAAGACCAGGGCCGTGCCCAGGAGCACCCACTCGACGGGGTCGACCTGGGCGGGCAGCGGCAACAACACGACACCGATCGCCAGGACCTGCGCCAGGGTCTTGGCCTTGCCTCCCTTGCTGGCCGGGATGACGCCGTGGCGGATGACCCAGAACCGCAGCAACGTCACGGCGAGCTCCCGGCCGAGGATGACGGCCGTGAACCACCACGGCAGCTCGCCCAGCACACTCAGCCCGAGCAACGCCGCGCCGATCAACGCCTTGTCGGCGATCGGGTCGACGATCTTGCCGAAGTCGGTGACGAGGTCGAACCGCCGCGCCACCCAGCCGTCGAGCCGGTCGGTCAGCGCGGCCACCGCGAAGACCGCCGTGGCGACGTAACGCCACGGCGAGACGTCCAGCCCGTCGGAGGTGTCCGCCCCGGCGACGTCACCGGCGAACAGCGCCACGACGAACACCGGCACCAGCACCAAGCGCAACACGGTGAGCACGTTGGCGAGGTTCAGCGTCGGGACGGGAGCCCTCGCGCGGCCAGCGCCCTGGGCCGAGCCGTCGGGCGAACCGTCGGCGTCGTACGTGCCGGCCTTGTCGATACTCACGTCTCAGGGTCCGGGTCACCGGGGGCTGGGTTGATCGGTCGGACGATCAGGTCGACGCCCGCACTGTCCACGACCTCGCAGCGGACGAACTCCCCGACCTTGCACTCGGCGTCCCCGAGCACGACGCACTCCCCGTCGACCTCGGGCGCCTGGTGCGCGGCCCGGCCGACGATCTCCTCGTCGACCGACTCGACGAGCACGTCGACCACCGAGCCGACGCGGTCTTCGGCTCGCTGCGAGGTGAGTTCCTCGACCAGCTCGGACACCCGCCCCACGCGCTCCGCGATCTCGGAGGAGTCCAGCTTGCCGTCGAACGTCTCCGCCTCGGTGCCGTCCTCGTCGGAGTAGCCGAACACCCCGACCGCGTCGAGCCGCGCCTCGGTGAGGAACCGTTCGAGCTCGGCGACGTCCTCCTCCGTCTCGCCGGGGAAGCCGACGATCACGTTGGTGCGGATGCCCGCCTCGGGCGCGTAGGAGCGGATCTGCTCGATCAGCGCGAGGAACGACTCGGTGGACCCGAACCGCCGCATGCGCCGCAGCACCGCCTCGCTGGAGTGCTGGAACGACAGGTCGAAGTAGTCCGCCACACCGGGGGTGGTCGCGATGACCTTCACGAGGTCCGGGCGGGTCTCGGCGGGCTGGAGGTAGGAGACGCGCACGCGGTCGATGCCGTCGACGGCCGCGAGCCGGGGCAGCAACTGCTCCAGCGCGCGCGTGCCGCCGAAGTCGCGCCCGAGGTCCTTGCCGTAGGACGTCGAGTTCTCACTCACGAGGAACAGCTCCCGCGCACCGTGCGCGGCGAGCCACTCCGCCTCGGCCACGAGCTCGTCGGGGTGCCGCGACACGAACGAACCCCGGAACGACGGGATCGCGCAGAACGAGCAGCGGCGGTCGCAGCCCGAGGCGATCTTGAGCGGCGCGACCGGCGAGTCGTCGAGGCGCGAGCGCAGCACGCGCGGACCCCACCCCGCGTGACCGGGCACGGTGACGTCCGTGGCCGCGGCCTGCCGCTCGACCGGAGTGATCGGGAGCAGCGTCCGGCGGTCGGTCGGAGTGTGCGACTCCACCGTCCGGCCCTGTGCGACGTCGGCGAGCCGCTCGGCGAGGTTCGGGTAGTGGTCGAAGCCGAGCACCGCGTCGGCTTCGGGCAGGTTCTCCGCCAGCTCTCGTCCGTAGCGCTCGGCCATGCAGCCCACGGCGACGACCTTCGCGCCCGTGTCGGCTGCCGCCAGCAGCGTGTCGACCGAATCCTTCTTCGCCTGCTCGACGAAGCCGCACGTGTTCACGACGACGACGTCGCTGTCGGAAGGGTCGTCACTGAGCTCCCAGCCGCCCTCGACGAGGCGGCCGGCGAGTTCCTCGGAGTCGACCTCGTTACGGGCGCACCCCAACGTCAGAAGAGAGACCCGGCGATGAGACGAGGATTCAGAGCTGGACACCTGTTCAGGGTAACGGGCACGTGGCCGCGGTCGAGCACACCCTGGTCACAGACGATCAGCATATGCGTTAGCGTGTATAGTCATGCAACCACCCCTGATTCGGCGCGCACGGATCGCTGACGTGCGCACCATCAAGTCGTTGGTCGATTCCGACGCGGGGCGGGTGCTCCTGGAGAAGAACCTCATCACCCTCTACGAGGACGTGCAGGAGTTCTGGGTGGCCGAGCTCGACGGCAGGGTCGTCGGCTGCGGCGCCCTGCACGTCATGTGGGAGGACCTCGCCGAGATCCGCACGGTGGCCGTGGACCGGTCCGTGCGCGGCCGGGGCATCGGGCACGCACTGGTGGAACGGCTCATCGACCTGGCCGTCGAGCTCGGGCTCAAACGACTGTTCGTGCTCACCTTCGAGACCGAGTTCTTCGCCCGGCACGGGTTCACCGAGATCACGGGGACCCCGGTCCCGCGCGAGGTCTACGAGGAGATGCTCCGCTCGGCCGACACCGGCGTCGCGGAGTTCCTCGACCTGCCGTTCGTGAAGCCGAACACCCTGGGCAACACGCGCATGCTGCTGCACCTCGACGACCGGCGGGACGCGCGGACCGGTATCAGTGCGTGAGGACCGCTAGCGCCGCCGCAGCACCGCGCTCACGCGGGAGAGGCGGGACAGCCACCGCGCCGCGCTGACCGGATCGGTGGGCGCGTGGGCCTCCACCAGAGTCGGGTCGGGCTCCGGCGTGGTCGCCGGGACCCGGACGTGGCCGTCGACCGGCTGCACCGCATCCGAGGGAGCCACCACGTCGCCGTTCAGCAACGACAGGGTGCCGAGACCGCACGCGAACGGGAGCTCGGGCAACGCCGCCGCCAACGCCACCTCGGCGGCCAGCCCGACGCTCGTCTCCAGCGCCGACGACACGACGCACGGCAGGCCGCACGCCTCCGCCACCCGCAGCGCGCGCTGCACGCCTCCCAGCGGCAGGCACTTGAGCACCGCGACGTCCGCCGCCTCCGCCACCGCGACCCGCAGGGGATCGTCGGCCCTCCGGATGGACTCGTCGGCCGCGATGCGCACGTTGACGCGCCTCCGCACCTGCGCGAGCTCGGGCACGGTGCGGCACGGTTGCTCGACGTACTCCAGACCGTCCGCCGAGCGGTCGAGCACCCGGATGTGGCGCACGGCCGTCTCGACGTCCCAGGCGCCGTTGGCGTCCACGCGGATGGCGCCGTCCGAACCCAGCGCCGACCGGACGGCCTCGACCCTCGCCTGGTCCTCCCCCAGCGACCCCGGGCGGTCGGCCACCTTCACCTTCGCCGTGCGGCAGCCCGACCGCGTGACGATCTCGTACGCGGCCTCCGGGCCGACGGCGGGCACGGTGCAGTTGATCGGGACACGGTCGCGAACCGGTGTCGGCCAGTGTCCCGTGCACTGCTCGATCGCGGCGTCGAGCCAGGGTGCCGAGCCGGCGTCGGTGTAGTCGTCGAACGGGCAGAACTCTCCCCATCCGGTCGGTCCGCGCAGCAACATGCCCTCGCGGACGGTGATACCGCGGAACCGCGTCCGCATCGGAATGGCGTACACGCGGACCGCCTCCACGGCGGCCAGCGGGTCGTCGCTCGAACTGATGGTGGACACCGTTCACTCCTCCGGCGGTGGATCGTCTCCACGGATCATGGCGAGCACGCCGGGCAGGTCGTCGGGCTTCACCAGCACCTCGCGTGCCTTCGAACCCTCCGAGGGGCCGACCACGCCGCGCGTCTCCAAGAGGTCCATCAACCGCCCCGCCTTCGCGAAGCCCACCCGCAGCTTGCGCTGCAACATCGACGTCGACCCGAACTGCGAGCTCACCACCAGCTCGGCCGCCTGAAGCAGCACGTCGAGGTCGTCGCCGATATCCGGGTCGATGTCCTTCTTCTCGCCCGCCTTGGCCGCCGTGACGCCCTCGGTGTAGTCGGGCTCGGCCTGTTCCTTGGTGGCCGCGACGACGGCCGCGATCTCGTCGTCGCCGACGAACGCGCCCTGCACGCGCGTGGGTTTGCCCGCTCCCATCGGCAGGTACAGCGCGTCGCCCATGCCGATCAGTTTCTCGGCACCCGGCTGGTCGAGGATGACGCGCGAGTCGGTCAGCGACGACGTCGCGAACGCGAGCCGCGACGGGACGTTGGTCTTGATCAGGCCCGTGACGACGTCGACCGACGGACGCTGGGTGGCCAGCACGAGGTGGATGCCCGCGGCCCGGGCCTTCTGCGTGATCCGCACGATCGCGTCCTCGACGTCGCGCGGCGCGGTCATCATGAGGTCGGCGAGCTCGTCGACGATCGCCATGATGTACGGGTACGGGCGGTAGACGCGCTCGCTGCCCGGCGGTGCGGTGATCTCCCCCGACCGCACCTTGCGGTTGAAGTCGTCGATGTGCCGCACCCGGTTGGCCTGCATGTCCTGGTAACGCTGTTCCATCTCCTCGACGAGCCAGGCGAGCGCGGCGGCCGCCTTCTTCGGCTGCGTGATGATGGGCGTGATCAGGTGCGGGATGCCCTCGTAGGGCGTCAACTCGACCATCTTCGGGTCGATGAGGATCATGCGGCACTCGTCCGGCGTCGCCCGGGAGAGCAGGGACACCAGCATCGAGTTGACGAAGCTCGACTTACCCGAACCCGTGGAACCGGCCACGAGCAGGTGCGGCATCTTCGTGAGGTTGGCGGTGACGAAGTCGCCCTCGATGTCCTTGCCGAGGCCGATGACCATCGGGTGGTCGTCCTCCGCCGCCGTCGGCGCGCGCAGTACGTCGCCGAGGCGCACCATCTCGCGGTCGGTGTTGGGCACCTCGATGCCCACGGCCGACTTGCCGGGGATCGGCGCCAGCAGGCGCACGTTCTCCGTGGCCACCGCGTAGGCGATGTTCTTCGTCAACGCGGTGATCTTCTCGACCTTCACGCCCGGCCCGAGTTCGACCTCGTAGCGCGTGACCGTGGGGCCACGCGTGAATCCCGTGACCTGCGCATCGATCTTGAACTGCTCCAGCACGCCCGTGATCGCGTCGATCATCGCGTCGTTGGCCCGGCTGTGCTCCTTCGGGGCGTCCCCGAGGGTCAGGAGTTCCAGCGACGGGAGCGTGTAGTCGCCCTCGACCGAGCGGGTGACCGACAGCGCGGGTTCGGTCCTTCGCGGCGTCTTGGCGGTCGGCTTCGGGCGGGCGGCCGAGGGCTTGCGCGGCGGCGCCTCCGATGCCGCGGACGCGGAGTCGTCCGGAGGTGCGGTGAAGTCCAGCGTCGCCTGGGTCTCCTCGCGCTGGGCGCTCGACCCGCGCTTGCGGGCGGGCCTGCGCAGGCGCACGGAGGCGGGGTCGGCTTCGGTCACCGCGCTGGTGACGTCGGACTCCGCAGCGGCGCGCCGGGCGCGAGAGGCACCGGCCGACGGCTTCTTCTCGGGCTCGTCGGCGGGCTCGTCCTGGTCGGCCGCCCATTCGCGCAGCCGCTGCGGGACGCGCCGCACGGGCGTTCCCGCGCACACCAGCACGCCGTACGCCAGGACGAGCACCAGCAGCGGAACGGCGACCCAGCCGGTGACACCCCGGGCGAGCAGGTCACCGGAGAGCCAGCCGATCCACCCTCCGGCGTGCATCTGGTCGGCGTGGTCCTGCGGCCGCCCGCTGACCAGATGCAGGAGTCCGAGGACGGCCAGAGTCACGAGCAGACTGCCGACCACCATGCGCGGCCGCGTCTCGGGGCGTGGCTGCGAGCGCATGAGCACGACCGCGGCCAGCAGCAGCCCCACCGGCAGCGCGAGGGCCGCGGACCCGAGAACACTGCGCGTCCCGACGGCGATGGCCTCACCGACCGGCCCCGCCGCCTCCCAGCCCACGCCGACGGCCGCGACCAGGGCCAACGCGATGAGCCCGAGCGCGAGACCGTCCCTGCGGTGTTCGGGATCCAACTCGCGCGTGCGACCGACCGCCCGGGCCACGCCGCCGACACCACGGGCGAGCATGCGCCAGGTGCCGCGCACGGTCTTTCCGAGCGCACCGCCCGACGACCGCTTCGCCGGGGGTTTCCGGCCCGCGGAGGAGCGGCTCTTCGCCGGCGACTTCGACGCCGGTCTCGACGTCTTCGCCGTGGTCTTCGTACCCGACTTCGCGGTCGAGGAGGACTTCGCCTTCGTCGAGCGCTGCGGTCCCCGCCCCGCGTTGCCTCGCCCCCGTGTCGTCGAGCCGCTCGCCATGACCCCTACGGTAGCCGTTACGCCCCACTCGTCCCGCGCGCCACACTGGCCACGGGCGAGATTGATCGACGTCACGCCCGCCCCGTGTCCGGCACCTGAACGCGCGTGACATGCTTCGACGCATGGTGGCGCTTCGACACGACCGTGGGTCCTCCAGCCGGGGTAGGAGCACGCGGGCTCCCCTCGTGTGGCGGGCGATGCTCGCGCTCGACCACGGGGTCGTCAACCTCGCGGGCCGCCTGCGGGTCAGCGGCGGCGTTCCCCGGTCGTTGCGGGGCAAACCCTTCCTCATGGCCGCCAACCACATCGGCGTGTTCGACGCGTTCGTCCTGATGGCCGCGTGCCGGCGCCTCGGCCTGGCTCCGCGGTTCATGCTCGCGGGCGGCCTGCTGGACGCGCCCGTCGTGGGTCCGGCGCTGCGCGCGAGCGGACATCTCCGGGTCGACCGGGGCTCGGCGTCGGCGGTCGCCCAGTTCGCCCAAGCCGCCGAGGCGCTGCGCACGAGCACGGCGCCGATCATCGTGTACCCGGAGGGCCGGATCAGTCACGACCCGGGACTGTGGCCGGAGCGCGGCAAGACCGGCGCGTCCCGGCTCGCGCTGTCGGCGGGAGTTCCGGTGATCCCCGTCAGCCAGTGGGGCGCGCACGAAGCCGTGTACTGGGGCACGGAGACCGTCAACGGACTCGCCGACATCCTGCCGCTCGCGCGCTCGGGGCTCACGTCTCCGGTGCGCCGTCCCACGTTCCGAGTGCACTTCGGGGACCCGGTCGACCTCTCGCCGTTCGAGGCGGGACGTCCGGGTGACGCGGTCAAGGCTCACGCGGCGATCATGCGAGCCATCACCGACGGTCTCGTTCCCCTGCGCGCCGACGAACCCGACGTGCCGCGCTTCGTCGACCCGACCCGGCCGACCGACGGACACAGCCCGTGGCGACCGGGAGCAGGATCGTGAGCCGTTCGGCAACGTCCGGCGGCACCGCCTCAGCGCAGGCTCCCGCACAGGCTCCGACGCGGCACCGCGCGCGCGGCATCCTCCTGCTGGTGCTGGCGTCGATCTGCTTCGGCACCTCCGGCGCGCTCGGCAAACCCGCGATGCTCGCGGGCCTGTCGCCCGAGCAGGTCGCCGCGGCGCGCATCGGCATCGCCGCCGTGGTGCTGCTCGTCGGGGTGGGGCTGACCCGCCCCGCACTGCTGCGCGTGCGACGCGGGCAGTGGCGTGTGCTGCTGGGCTACGGCCTGCTCGGCGTCGCCGGTGTGCAGCTGTTCTACTTCCTGTCGGCCGCGCGCGTACCCGTGGGCATCGCGATCCTGTTGGAGTTCGCCTCGCCCGTGCTCGTCGCGCTGTGGGTGCGCTTCGTGCGCCGGGTACGGCTGCCGTGGCCGATGTGGGCCGGGATCGGAACGGCGCTGGTGGGTCTGGCGCTCGTCGCCCGTGTGCACGAGGGACTCACCCTGGATGCGCTGGGCCTCGCGGCGGGCGTCGCCGCCGCGGTGTGTTCGGCGGCGTACTTCCTGCTCGGCGAACACGGCGTGGCCAGCCACCACCCGCTGGGCATGGTCACCTGGGGGATGGTGGTCGGCGCCGTCGCCGTGTGCCTCGTCGCGCCCCCGTGGACGCTGCCCGCCGCCACACTGACCGCCCCCGCCGAGATCGGTCCCTGGCACCCGCCGGTGTGGACCCTGCTCGTGGCCGTCGCGCTGTTCTCCACGGTGCTCGCCTACCTCGCGGGCATCACGGCGCTGCGCCACCTCCCGGCCTCCACCGCGAGCGTTCTGGCGCTGCTGGAACCACTCGTCGCCACGAGCACGGCGTGGGTCCTCCTGGGCGAGTCGCTCGTGTGGGTGCAGGTGCTCGGCGCCGTCGTCCTGCTCGGCGGTGCTCTCGTGGTGCAGCTGACGGCACCGGCGGCGCAGGGCGGGCCCGCCACCGGCACGATCGAACCGCTTCCCCACTCCGAACACTGACCGCGCTCCCACTCTGCGGGAGGCCACCCGTTCGGGGGAACCGAACGCGTCCCCGGCACTTCCAAGGAGTCGAACCGGGAAGAGCGACACAGGAGGGGGGAACGTATGAGCCGCCCGACTCGAGCCGAACAGCGCCGCGCCCGCAGGGCCCTGTTCGTGCAAGGGGTGACGATCCTGCTCGCGCTGGTGGTGGTGAGCGTCACCGGCCGGGGACGGACCACACCGGCCGGTGACCACCGCTGAGGCGGACAACGCACCCGCCTCAGCGCAGAGGTGTCACACGGGGATGACCGTCGGGACGATCATCGGCCTGCGCCGGTACGTCTCGGCGACCCACCGACCGACCACCCGCCGGACCGCCTGGGCGATCTGGTGGGTGTCGGTGATGCCCTCCGACTCGGTCCGCGACAGCTCCATCTCGACGAGGCGCGTCACCTCGTCGAGAGCCTTCGGGTCGTCGGAGAACCCGCGCCCCGACAGGGTCGGCGAACTCACGGCGCGGCCGGTGGTGGAGTCGACGGCCACGGTGATGGCGATGAAACCGCCTTCGCCCAGCACGAGCCGGTCGGACAGCGTGGACTCGCCCACGTCGCCCACCGACAACCCGTCGACGTAGACCATGCCGACCTCGACCCGGCCCGTGATTGAGGCCTTGCCGTCGACGAGGTCGACGACGACGCCGTCCTCAGCCAGCACGACGTTCTCCTCGGCCACTCCGGTCCGCACGGCCAGCGCCGCGTTGGCCCGCAGGTGCCGCCACTCGCCGTGCACCGGCATGACGTTGCTCGGCCGGATGGCGTTGTAGAGGAAGAGCAGCTCGCCCGCCGAGGCGTGGCCGGACACGTGCACCTTCGCGTTGCCCTGGTGCACCACGTCAGCCCCGAGCCGCACGAGACCGTTGATCACCCCGAAGACCGCGGTCTCGTTGCCGGGGATCAGCGAACTCGCGAGCACGACCGTGTCACCGGCCCGGATGGAGATCTGCTTGTGCTCACCCCGCGCCATGCGCGACAGCGCCGACAGCGGCTCGCCCTGCGACCCGGTGGAGACGAACAGCACCTTCGTCTCCGGCAGGTTGACCGCCTCGTCCAGGTCGATGAGCAGGCCCGGAGGGATCGTCAACAGGCCGAGCTCGGACGCGATGTTCATGTTGCGCACCATCGACCTGCCGACGAACGCCACGCGCCGACCGTGCCGGTGAGCCGCGTCGAGGACCTGCTGCACGCGGTGCACGTGGCTCGCGAAGCAGGCGACGATGACGCGCTGCCGCACCCGCGCGATCACGTCGTCCAGCACCGGACCGATGTCGCTCTCCGGAGTGACGAACCCGGGCACCTCGGCGTTGGTGGAGTCGATGCACAGCAGGTCGACACCCTCGTCACCGAGGCGGGAGAACCCGGCCAGGTCGGTGAGCCTGCCGTCGAGCGGGAGCTGGTCGAGCTTGATGTCGCCGGTGTGCAGCACGACCCCCGCCGGCGTGCGCAGAGCGACCGCGAGCGCGTCGGGAATCGAGTGGTTGACGGCGAAGAACTCCAGTTCGAACGACCCGACCGTCCGCCGCTCGCCCTCGGTCACCTCGATCAGCGTGGGACGCTGCCGGTGTTCGCGGCACTTCGCCGACAGCAGCGCCAACGTGAACCGCGACCCGTACACGGGCAGGTCGGGACGCATCCGCAGGAGGAACGGCACGGCGCCGATGTGGTCCTCGTGCCCGTGCGTGAGCACGAGGGCTTCGATGTCGTCGAGCCGTTCCTCGATGGCGCGGAAGTCGGGCAGGATCAGGTCGACTCCGGGTTGCGCGTCCTCGGGGAACAGCACGCCGCAGTCGACGATCAGCATCCTGCCGTCGTACTCGAAGACGGTCATGTTGCGGCCGACCTCGCCGATCCCGCCGAGGGCGACGACACGCAGACCGCCCTCGGGAAGCGGCGGCGGCAGGTGGTCGGGGCCCGGCCCGCTGAGCTGAGAAGTCACCGGTGAATGGTCCCAACGCTCGTGTGTGTGGTGGGTGTGACGTAGGCGGCGGCAGAGTCGGCCGCGGCGACACGCGACCCCGCCCAGTCATCGGCCGGGGACGTCTCCAACGGCACGCCCGCCTGGGTGAGGTCCTCCGCGATGGCGCGGACGAGGTCGTCCGTGGCGGGCACGATGGGCAGGCGCGGGTCGCCCACCTCCATGCCCCGCAGCCGCAACGCCGTCTTGGCGAACACGACACCACCGACGCGGGAGAACGCGCGGAACACCGGGATCATGCCGCGGTGGTTCGTCCGTGCCGTGGAGGTGTCACCGTCCTCGTAGGCGTCGATCATCGCGCGGATCCGGCCCGCGACGACGTGTCCGATGACGCTCACGACACCGGTCGCGCCCACGGACAGCCACGGCAGGTTCAGCCCGTCGTCGCCCGAGTAGTAGGCGAGGTGGGTGTTCGCGATGACCTCGGTACCCGCCAGCAGGTCGCCCTTGGCGTCCTTGACCGCGATGATGCGCGGGTGCTCGGCGAGCCTGCGCAGGGTGTCGACCTCGATCGGCACGATCGAGCGCGGCGGGATGTCGTACAACATCACGGGCAATTCGGTGGCGTCGGCCACGCTGGTGAAGTGGGCGTAGAGACCGGCCTGGGTGGGCCGGGAGTAGTACGGGGTCACGACGAGCAGGCCGTGCGCACCGGCCTTCGCGGCCTCCTGGGCCATCTCGATGCTGTGCGCCGTGTCGTTCGTGCCCGCTCCGGCGACGACGGTCGCGCGGTCGCCGACGGCTTCGACGACAGCCCGCACCAGATCGGTCTTCTCGGCGTCCGTCGTCGTGGGGCTCTCGCCCGTGGTGCCGTTGACGACCAGGCCGTCGTTGCCCAACTCCACCAGATGAACGGCGAGCTCCTGAGCCCGCTTCAGATCCACCGCCCCGGAAGCGGTGAACGGCGTGACCATGGCGGTGAGCACCCGGCCGAACGGGCGTCCCGGCGCGGCCGTGGGTGGGGTTGGTGGTGCGATCGACATGGAACTGACGGTACCTCTTCGATTCGACGACGACCGCCCCGACCAACGCGAACGAAAGCGATCCGGTCACCCCTCCGGGCGGGGCAAGAGGATTGCCGGTAGCGCGAGAGCGGGGCGGGAAAGTTTTCCGGTTACGCCACTTCCTGGACGACGGAGCCGACCCGCCGGCCCCCGTCCTTGTTCCCGACGAAGCAGTGCACGGCACGGACGGCCTCGTCGCCGTCGTCCGTCGGCTTCCGTTCCCACTCCTGCTGACTCGGGATCAACGCCCGGTACGCCAGCGCGCTGCGCTCGGTGTCCTTGATCAGGTTCGAGTGGAATCTGATCCCGCACACCGTTTCGGCGTAGTGGGTGAGCTCCTCCTGGCCCGGATAGCGGGCCTCCGGCACTCCGTCCTCGTCGGATCCGCCGGACGGTGTGGAGCTGGAATACCACTCGACGTCGTGGGATTCCTCGCAGTCCACCCAGTTGCTCTGACCGATCGCGCGGCCCTTGTCCAACGTGGTGTTGACGCAGTTGGAGGTGAAACTTTGGATCACCAGCTCCTCGATGTCGCCGCCGCTGCCGTAGGTGAGCGTGGGCAGCATCTGCTCGTCCACGCTGGGCGACCACACGGGCTTGCCGAGGAAGAACCCGGCCACCAGCAATCCGACACCCGCGAGTGCCCCGACCGTCCACAGGGCCTTCTTCCTGCCCGGTGTCGCCGCCGCGGCGGTGGCCGGGCCGGTGGGCCGGCCCGCGACCCGCGTGGGCGGTGAGCCCTGGTGCAGGGTCGGCTGGCCACCCGGAGGGGTCATGGCCGGGTGCTGCTGCGCGGCAAGTGTGAGCAGGTGCTGCGCCTGGTCGGCGGAGATGCGGCCCTCGGGCGAGGTGGCCATCAGCCCCATGATCGCCGAGGCGAGCGGGCCGTGGACCCGCGTGAGATACGGGACCTCGTTCATGATGGCGTGCAGCGTCGCGGCCGTGGACGCGCGCTCGAACGGAACGGCGCCTTCCGCGGCGAAGAACAGGGCCGCGCCCAACGACCACAAATCCGACGCGGGCATCGCCTCGTTTCCGGCGACCCGTTCCGGCGCCATGAACGCGGGCGAGCCGACGAGCATCCCGCTGGTGGTGATGCGCGGATCGTCGATGGCCTGGGCGATGCCGAAGTCGGTCAGCTTGGCGCGGCCGTTCGCGGCGACCATGATGTTGGCGGGCTTGACGTCCCGGTGCACGATCCCGGCCTGGTGCGCCGCCCGCAGCGCTGAAAGCACCTGGAGGCCGACCGAGGCGATCTGGTGCGGCGGCAGCGGGCCGTGCGTCCGCACGACGTCCGACAGCGTGGGAGCCTCGACGAGCTCCATGACGATGTAGGTGATCCCGTTCTCGGAGACGACGTCGAACACCGTCACGACGGCGGGGTCGTTGAGCCGGCCGCCGGTGCGCACTTCTCGGAGGACGCGCTCCTGGAAGACCCCTTCCTCGGCACCGTCGGGGACGCGGAGCTCCTTGATCGCGACCTGCCTGCCGATCACGGTGTCCTCGGCCCGCCACACGACACCCATGCCGCCGCGCCCGAGTTCACCTCCGAGGCGGTAGCGGTTGGCGATGATCCGCATCACGGGTACCGCTGGTGCGGTGGAGGTCTGCTCGTCGGTCACCCTGCATCTCCTCGTCTCACGCGCAGAGATCGTAGCGAGCACGTCACCCGATCAGAGGACGAACCACCACGACGGGCGCACTGAAGACGCTTCGTGCTCACTCTCCGGTGACCGCGTGCCCCGCCGACCGCAACGCCGTCACGGCGCGACCGAGGTCGGCGTCCTTCACGAGGACGTGGTCGGTGTCGTACGTCGACACCGCGAACAGCGACACCCCCGCCGCCGCCAACTCGCCGGCGAGCGCCGCCATGATTCCGGTGAGGCTGAACTCGAGCGGTCCCCTTACGGTCAGCAGCCGCCAGCCCGCTTCGACGACGGCGCCGTCCGGCGCGACGCCCGCGGGACACACGATCGACACCTCGGCCTCGGTGCGCGTGACGGACACGAACCCGCCCGCCGCGTCGAGGAGGCGGGGCGGCACCGCGGCGCTCGGCTCCAGCCGGGCGACGACGTACTCACCCGGCCGGACGTCCATCATCAGCTTCCGCACGGCACCACTCCCGCCACTCGCGACCTCGGGTCCTCAGCCCTCGGCGACCTTCGGGCTCGACGCGACCTCGGTACCGTCGGGCAACGTCGAGATCGTGAAGTCGGAGAAGGCGTTCTCGGCCACCTTCTGCAGCTGGCGCAGGCACTCCACGGCGAGCGCCCGGATCTCCACGTCGGCCTGCTCGGTGGCCCGCATGGCGATGAAGTGGCGCCACGCGCGGTAGTTGCCGGTGACCACGATGCGGGTCTCGGTGGCGTTCGGCAGCACCGACCGGGCGGCCTGCCTCGCCTGCTTGCGACGCAGGGTCGCGCTCGGGGCGTCGGCGAACTTCTTTTCCAGCCCTTCGAGCAGCTCGTTGTAGGCGTCGATGCTCGCCTGGCTCGCGGCCAGGAACTTCTCGTGCAGCTCGGGGTCGTTCGCGATCACGTCGGGTTCGACGAACGCGGCGTCGCGTTCCGGCACGTACCGCTGCGACAGCTGCGAGTAGGAGAAGTGCCGGTGCCGGATGAGCTCGTGCGTCAGCGAACGCGAGATCCCGGTGATGTAGAACGACACGCTCGCGTGTTCGAGCACCGAGAGGTGTCCGACGTCGATGATGTGGTTGAGGTATCCCTCGTTGGTCGCGGTGCGCGGGTTCGGCTTCGACCACGACTGGTAGCACGCCCGGCCGGCGAACTCGGCCAGCGCCTGACCCCCGTCCGCATCGGTCGTCCAGGGCACATCCTCGGGCGGGAAGAACTCCGTCTTCGCGATCAACCGCACCTTGGGCGCCACCGTTTCGGCCACGTCCGACTCCCTCCACTCGTTCGACACCGGCAGCGTACTTCCGGAGGCGAGAGGCCACGGGCACGGCGTCCTCCCGTATGGGATGTCCGCCACGACACAGGATTACACCTCGCGACGACATCACGGCGACAGCATCCGACCCTTGCGTGACATCATCGACGGTGTCACCATGACGTCATGGACCTGAATCCGTATCTCGCCACGTTGCGGGAGAGCCTCGCCACCACGGCCGGAGCGGGCGACGAGCAGTTGCAGCGCGCCGCTGCCGTGCTGTCGGCCGCGCTCGAACCCGCTGCCCGGCTGACGCTCATGAACGCGATGTCCGACCTGGCCGCCGAGATCACCGCGCAGTTGCCGGACCACGTGGTGGAGGTGCGGCTCGACGGCCGTGACGTCCGCGTGGTCGTCAGCGGTGACTCCCCCGAACCACCGGAGGCTCCCGAGCCACCACCGCCTCCGCCCCCTCCCCCGCCGGGCGACTCGGGCGACATCAGCCGCATGACGCTGCGGTTGTTCGAACACCTGAAGTCGCAGGCCGAGCAGGCGGCCGCCGCCCAGGGTGTGTCGCTCAACACGTTCGTGCAGCAGGCCGTCCAGGGCGCCTTGGCGGGCAAGCCCTCCGGAGGACCGCCGTTCGGCCATCACCACCGCCACAGGCGTGGCGGGAGCGGAGAGGGCCGGGGCCCGAACCCTCGCGGCGGCGCACACCTGCACGGCTGGGTCAGGGGGTGACGGCATGAGCGAGCAGGCTCAGGGCGACAACCACGCCGACCACGCCAACGACGTCGTGCGCACGCAGACGTTCGACGCGGCCGGACCGGTCGAGCTGGACGTCGAGGTCACCGCGGGCACCGTGGAGGTACGACTCACCGGGGACAGTGGCGTGACCGTCGAGGTCCGCCGCACCCAGGCGGGCGCACCACCGTGGGCGGACAGCGCCGCCGGGGTGCTGAACTGGGTCGGCGAGATGTTCGGGGGCCAGATCGGCACGTTCCCCTCGCCCGCCGACACCGTGGGAGAGGTGCGCATCGAGCAGCTGGGCGAGCGCATCGTCGTGCGTGGCCCCAAGACCGCACCGCCGATGGCGTCCCCGCTGGCGGTCACGGTGCGAGCGCCGGAGGGGTCCCACGTGCGGGCCCGGACGAAGACCGCCGCGGTGGCGGTGCGGGGAACCTCCCACCGGGTCGACATCAGCACCGGCTCGGGCTCCGTGACACTCGACCACGTCACCGACTCGGCCACCGTGCGCACGAGCAGCGGCGAGGTCGACGTCGCGACGCTGGCCGGCCCCGCCACCGTCAACGCCGACAGCGCCAGGGTCCGGCTCGGCACGGTGAGCGACGCGGTCCTGGTGCGCACCACGAGCAGCGAGATCACCGTCGGCGACGCCGCCGCGGGCTCCGTCGAGGCGATCTCGGGCACGGGTGACATCCGCGTGGGTGTGCGGCACGACGTGACCGCGGAGATCGACCTGTCGAGCGGAGGAGGCACCGTCCACAGCGAACTCGACGTGGCGGACGTGCCGCCCGAGGAGTCGACCGAGTTGACGATCCGCGCCCGCAGCGGCGCGGGCAGGGTGACGGTCGCGAGGGCCTGACTCAGTCACCCACCGCCCGGCGCAGATCGGCGGCCAGGTCTCCTCGCTCGCCGACGCTGACGCCGTCCAGCCCCAACCAGGCGGCCATGACGCCGAGTTCGGCCGCGAGTTCGGCAGCCACCCTGCCCCGCTCCACACCGGACTCGGCGAAGGCGCCCGGCACGCGGAGGACTCCGGCCGCGCGGTCGGCCTTGAGGTCGACCCTCGCCACCAGTGCTCCGTCGAGCAGGAACGGGAACACGTAGTAGCCGTGCACCCGTTCGGCCTCCGGCACGTAAATCTCGATGCGGTACCGGAAGCCGAAGAGCCGCTCGGTCCTGCTCCGCTCCCACACCAGCGGGTCGAACGGGCAGAGCAGGGCCCGGCCCTCCACGCGGCGCGGCGTGGTGGCGTCCGCGTGCCGGTACGCGGGCGCACGCCACGTGTCCACCCGCACCCGCTCCAGCACTCCCGCCTCGACGAGTTCGGCGACGGCCTGCCTGGTGACCTCGGGCGCGAGCCGGTAGTAGTCGCGCAGGTCCGGCTCGGTGGCGACGCCGTAGGCCCGGGCGGCCCGCTCCACGAGCCCCCGCGCGGCGGTGCGGGCGTCCACGGTGCGAGCCAGCACGTCCGGCGGCAGCACCCGCTCACTGAGGTCGTACAGGCGCTCGAACCCTCGCCGGGCCCCGGTGGTGAGCTCGCCGATGCCGAAGAGCCATTCGCAGACCTTCTTGACGTCGGAGCGATCCCACCACGAACCCGGGGTGCGCGCGGTGGGCCCGGACAGTGCGCGTTCGATCGCGCCCGCGCCCAACGGCCCCAGTTCCTTCACCACGGCGAGCACGTCGTCCACGAGCGCGGGCTCCGCGTCGGCGATCCGGCCGTAGTGCCGCCACCAGCCACGCGGTTTCGCCCCGGAGTGCAGCAGCGGCCAGTCCTCCACCGGGACGAGACTCGCCTCGTGGGCCCAGCACTCCACGAGCAGGCGCGGACGCCGGGCACTGTGCGTCCAGGCTGCCGCGTCGACCAGCTCACGGTCGTACGGCCCGAGACGGGCGAACAGCGGCGCGTAGTGCGCCCGCACCGCCACGTTGACCGAGTCGAGTTGCAGCACGTGCAGCCGCGACAGAACGCGGCGGAGGTGCCTGCGATCGGGCGCGACACTGGGCCGCGGATCGGCGAACCCCTGCGCGGCGAGAACGGTGCGGCGGGCGACATCGAGTCTGACGGTCTTCACGTCGGCATGATGCCAGTGAACCCCGACACAGTCCGTCCCGTCACCGGGTCGCTACGGTGGCAGGCATGACGACCGCCGACGTCCGTCCCGCGACCACCGACGACATCGGTGAGATCAGCCGAATCCAGCTCTCGACGTGGCACACCGCCTACCGGGACGCCCTGGGGGCCGCTGTGGACGCCCTCGATCCGCAGGAGGTGTCCGCGAGCTGGGCCGAGGCCGTGGCGCATCCGGACACCGATGTCTACGTCGCGGTCGAGGGCTCCGCCACCGTGGGCTTCTGCGTGGTCGGCATCGCTCCCGAGCCGGAGGTCGCCGCGGCCGACGGCACCCTGCCCGACGACGCGTCCCGGACGGGATGGGTCGCCACGCTGCTCGTGGAGCCACGGTGGGGACGCCGGGGACACGGCGGCAGGCTGCTCGGTACGGCGGCGGCCGGTCTGCGGCGCCGGGGCGCCGAGCGCGGCATCGCCTGGGTCGTGCAGTCCGATTCCGCGTCGCTGTCCTTCTACCGCGGTGTCGGCTGGAATCCCGACGGCACCGTCCGCACCCTCGACACCGGCGAACGCACGATCAAGGAGCTCCGGCTGACCGGGTCCCTGAACCTTCGTCTGGAACATCCCGAGCAGTCCGCTTTGGACCGATCGTAGTCGTCCTGCCGGGGAACCACTCCGGGCAGGCCAGAAGGCCTCCGTGGAGCCCACGTTGACGGTCGCGAAGCCGTCCGGATCGTGGTGCTGGTCCTCCATCGACGGACTCTGAGCCCACACCCGCCCCGGCGCGACACGGCCTCGTCGAAGAGCCGCGCCGGGGCTCGCCTCTCCCCTCAGCCGCCGACGGCGCGATACAGCGAGCCGATCTCCTGCTGCGTCAGTGCCCGGAGCTTGCCGGGTTTGGTGTTGCCGAGGCGCACGTCGCCGACGGCGGTCCGCAGCAGCTTGCGCACCGGGTGCCCCACCTCGGCCAGCAGCCGGCGCACGATGTGCTTGCGTCCCTCGTGCAGCACCACCTCGACCAGCGTGCGTCCCGACTGCTGGTCCTTGATGCGGAAGGCGTCGACCTTCACCGGGCCGTCCTCCAGACGCACCCCGGCTCGCAACCGCTTGCCCAGGCCACGCGGCACGGCACCGTCGACTTCCGCGAGGTAGGTCTTCGGGACGTGGAACGACGGGTGCATCAGCTTGTGCGCCAGGTCCCCGTCGTTCGTCAGGAGCAGCAAGCCCTCGGTGTCGGCGTCGAGCCTGCCGACGTGGAACAGCCGTTCGCGACGGTCGGCCACGTAGTCCCCCACGCACGGCCGACCCTGCTCGTCGCTCATCGTGGAGTGCACGCCGCGCGGCTTGTTCAGCGCGAGGTACACGAGGTCGTCCCGCACCTGGACGCGGACCCCGTCGACGTGGATGACCGCGCTGTCCGGGTCGACCCTGCGGCCCAGCTCGCGCACCACGTCGCCGTTCACGCTGACGCGGCCCGCCACGATGAGGTCCTCGGCGGCGCGCCGGGAGGCGATCCCGGCCTTGGCCAGCACCTTCTGAAGGCGCACGCCCTGGTCAGCTGTCGTCAATCGAATCCACCTCAGGTAGCAACGGAGCGATCGGGGGCAGGTCGGAAAGCGACGACAACCCGAGTCGTTCCAAGAACAGTTCCGTCGTCACGTACAGCGTGCCACCGGTTTCCGGATCGGTGCCGTTCTCCTCGATGAGGCCTCGGGCGAGCAGGGTGCGCACGACGCCGTCGACGTTGACGCCACGCACCGCGGCGATCCGGGATCGGGTGACCGGCTGCCGATAGGCTATGACGGCCAGGGTTTCCAACGCCGCCCTGGTCAGCTTCGAACGTTGCCCGTCGAGGAGGAGCTTCTCCACGAACGGCGCGTAGGTGTCGCGGGTGTAGAGGCGCCACCCCTCGGCGACGCGGCGCAGGTCGATGCCGCTGCCCCGGTCGGACAGGTCCTCGGCCATGGTGCGCAGCAGCTCGGTGACCCGGTCGACCGGCTCGTCGAGTGCACCCGCGAGCGCCTCCTCGTTCACCGGCGAATCCACCACCAGCAGCAGCGCCTCCAGCGCCGACTGCAAATCGGTGTCGCTCGACAGGTCCGGCAGGTCCCGCTCCGGCCCGGCGGTGGCGGCCTCCTCGCCCGGCTCCGCGACCTCGCCGTTCGGGTCGATGTCGGTCGGGTCGGCGTCGGCCTGCGCGGCAGCGTGCACGTCCGCGCCATCGCCGGCACCGCGGTCGTCGACTTCGCTCACCCGTACTCCTCGTCCTCGTGGCTCGCCGCCAGGTCGCGCTCGGCCTCGTCGGCGGCCTGTTCCGCCGATCCGCCTGTCCACCGCACATGCAGCTCGGCGAGCGCCTCGTCCTGGTCGAACTGCACCGCCGCCTCGCGGTAGAGCTCCAGCAACGCCAGGAACCGCGCCACCACCTCGATGGTGTGCTCGCAGTCGGTGACGAGCTCGGAGAACGTGGCGGCACCGGCACTCGCCAACCGGACCCGCAGCACGGCGGCGTGCTCCCGCACCGACACCTTCGCCATGTGCAGGTGATCCAGGGACACGGTAGGCGGCGGCTTCGGCCGGAACACACCCACCGCCACCTCGGCGAACTTCTCCGGCGTCACCCCGAGCATCACTTCGGGCAGCAGGCCGACGAAGCGTTCCTCCAACGCCACCGAGCGGGGATACCGGCGCAGTGCGCCCGCCTCCAGCTCGGCGAACAGCGCGGCCACCTGCTTGTACGCGCGGTACTGCAGCACCCGGGCGAACAGGAGGTCGCGCGCCTCCAGCAGCGCGAGGTCCTCCTCGTTCTCCACGTCCGCCGACGGCAGCAGGCGCGCCGCCTTCAGGTCGAGAAGCGTGGCGGCCACGACGAGGAACTCCGTGATCTCGTCGAGGTTCCACTCCTGCCCGAGGGTGCGGGTGTAGGCGATGAAGTCGTCGG
Source organism: Saccharomonospora azurea NA-128 (assembly GCF_000231055.2). GTDB lineage: Bacteria > Actinomycetota > Actinomycetes > Mycobacteriales > Pseudonocardiaceae > Saccharomonospora > Saccharomonospora azurea. The sequence goes on from NZ_CM001466.1 coordinate 1,334,439, forward strand.
TGACCTGGGCCAGCGCCACCTCGGTGACGTCGAGCTCGTGCTGGGAGATCAGCTGCAGCAGCAGGTCGAACGGGCCCTCGAAGTTGTCGAGCCGCACCCGGAAGCCCCGGGGCGCGGGTTCGGTGTCGGTCTGCTCGTCGGGGGACGGGGTGTGGGAGGGTGCCTCCGTCATCGGCTCGCGGCGCCCTCACCGGGTCCGGCGCCCTCGGCCGGACGGGCGCTCTCGGCACGGTCGGCGCCGTCGCCACGCAGCCTGCGCACCAGCACCGACTCGTCTCCGTGCTCCTCGAAGTCGGCGAGCACCACGGCCACGGCCTCGCGCACGACCCGTCCCCGGTCCACGACGAGGTCGTGCGACGCGCGCAACGTGAGCCGCGCCTGCTCCAGCGCGAGCAGTTCGTCACCCGACACGTACACCGTGATCTTCGCGTCGTGCTTCTGCCTGCCCGAACCGCGTCGTGGAGCGGCCGTCCTCGACGCCAACCGGGTGGGGTGGCTCGACTCGCCCCGCCCCGAGGACGCACTCTCCGGCTGCGCCTCGACGGTACGACGGAACAGCTCGGAGGCGCCCGGCAGCGACGCTCGCCTGCTCACCGGGCGATCACCTCGCGCGCGAGCGCACGGTAGGCCATCGCACCCGCCGACCGAGGCGCCCACGTGGTGATCGGCTCACCGGCCACGGTCGTCTCCGGGAACCGCACGGTGCGGTTGATCACCGTGTCGAACACGGTGTCGCCGAATGCCTCCACCACGCGCGAGATGACCTCCTTCGAATGCAAGGTCCTCGGGTCGAACATGGTGGCGAGAATGCCCGTGATGTCGAGTTTCGGATTCAGCCGCTCGCGCACCTTCTCGATCGTGTCGATCAACAATGCCACACCGCGCAGGCTGAAGAACTCGCACTCCAGCGGAATGATGATTCCATCGGCGGCCGTCAGGGCGTTCACCGTCAACAGGCCCAGCGACGGCTGGCAGTCGACGAGAATGTAGTCGTACCGATCGAGCACGGGACGCAGGACGCGTAGCAGCGTGTGTTCCCGGCCGACCTCGGCCACCAACTGCACCTCGGCCGCGGACAGATCGATGTTGCTGGGCAACAGGTCGACGTGCTCGACGCGTGTCTCACGGATCACGTCGTCCACGTCGACCGAGCGCTCCATGATGACGTTGTAGACGGTCTGGTCGAGCTCGTGCGGCTGGATGCCGAGCCCCACGGACAGCGCTCCCTGGGGATCGAAGTCCACCAGCAGCACCTTGCGCCCGTATTCCGCCAACGCCGCGCCGAGGTTGATGGTCGACGTCGTTTTCCCGACGCCGCCTTTCTGGTTGCACATCGCGACGATGTGGGCGGGACCGTGCTTGTCGAGCGGCGGGGGATCGGGAATGTGACGCAGAGGCCGTCCCGTGGGCCCGAGTTTGACACCGTCGTCGGTCGTGGCGGCGTTCTTGCCGTTTCGGGTGGCGGTCCTGGCGTCCCTACTGCCCTTCGCGATACGCACGCTGGTCCGGTCGCGTTCCTCGGCGGCGGCCGAGTCGGACCGCGACGCCTGGCTCGGGCGGTCCGACAGGTTCCGCGCCGGCTGTGGAAAAGTCGACATGGGGCGAAAGCTCCTTGTTCGCATGGACCGGCGTCAGCGTATGACGGAGCGAGAGCACGGCCAAAGCGGCTCGCCGTTCATCGGCGGAGTACTTTCGCCCGCTCAGCCCAACGCCCGCGGATGCGTGGTCGCGTAAACCTCACGCAGCGTGTTGACCGTCACGAGCGTGTAAACCTGTGTGGTGGTGACGGAGGCGTGCCCGAGCAGTTCCTGCACCACGCGCACGTCCGCGCCGCCTTCGAGCAGGTGGGTGGCGAACGAGTGCCGCAGGGTGTGGGGAGACACCGCCGTCGTGAGGCCCGCCCGCTCGGCCGCCGACTTCAGCACCCGCCACGCTCCCTGCCGGGAGAGCCGGCCCCCGCGGGCGTTGAGGAACAGTGCGCCCGTTCCGCGTCCCTTGACCGCCAGAGCGGGACGCGCGCGCACCAGGTAGGCGTCGAGAGCCTCGAGCGCGGGGCACCCGACCGGCACGAGGCGCTGCCGCCCGCCCTTCCCCGAGAGCACGACCGTCCGTTCCCGACGGTCGACGTCGTCGACGTCGAGTCCGATGGCCTCGGAAATGCGCGCTCCGGTCGAGTACAGCAGTTCGAGCAGGGCACGGTCGCGCAGTGCTCGGGCGTCCTCCCCGGTCGGTGTGCCCAGCAGCCGCACCACGTCGTCCAACGGCAGAGCTCTGGGCAGGCGGCGGGCGAGCGACGGAGGTCGCACGTCGCGCGCCGGATCGTCCCCGGTCCACCCCTCGGCGTGCGCGAAGCGGTGCAGCCCCCGTACCGCGGACAGAGCGCGGGCGGCGGACGACGGAGCCAGCGGCGGCCGATCGCCGTCGCCGTGCCGGAGGGCGACCCCGAACGCCACGATGTGCTCGTGGTTCACCTGCCGCAGCTCGGCCACGCCCGCCTCGCTCAGGTGGCGCACGTAACGCCGCAGGTCACGCGCGTAGGAGTCCACGGTGTTGCGGGACGTCCCGCGCTCGACCCTCAGGTGGTCGAGATAGGCGGCGACGCCCTGTTGCGGGGAGAGCTGCTCGCCGGCCGGTGTCACACGGCGAACTCTAGGGGACGGACACCTCACCCCCAGTGATCAACACGCCTCAGGCCTGGACGACGCCCTCCACCGGTCGGGTGCCGTCGAACCGGTCGCGCAGAGTGTCCACGCCGTCCTGCGGAGCCGCCAGTCCCACGAGATCGCGACGCTGTTCGCGCTTGCCCGCCGTGTCCAGCCCCATGGCCTCGTCCCGGTTCCGCGCGAGCGACTCGTCGGCCTCCCCGTCGCGGTTGAACGACCACATCAGCATCGCCTCCCCCATCGGGACCTCGTCGCCCGGCTGCCCGTCGTGGCGGCCGGTGTGCCAGGTGTGCCACGTCTTGCCGTAGCTGTTGACGAGTTGTTTCATCAGCGCCTTCTCCGCCGGGGCCGGCAGCCCCGGCGCGGCGAGCTGACCGGAGAGGACCTCGAAGTTGTGGGGATGCCAGTACCCGCGCTCCTCGTGCGGGAGCGTGGCGTGAAGCGATCCCGAGACGATGTACTCGATGCCGATCAGGTTGGCGTCGGCCGTGTTGCCGTCGAAGATCACGCACTGGAGCAGGTCGTCATTCACCACCCGGCAGTAGTGGTGTGCCTCCATCTGCATGCCGGGGTCGTGCTTCGCGCAGTGCAGGCCGACGACGTAGACGTCGAAGCCGGACAACGGTGTGGCCTGCTGCACCAGGTTCGCGCCCTGCTCCAGGATGGCCAGCCACCCGCTCTTCGGCGCGCCCGCGGGTCGCCGGGGCGAGGGACGGGAGGGAATGGTCACGTTCATGTCCGAAGGCGTTGACACTGCGCCCACGGAGGAAACGTCCGGTCGGTACGCTGCCGTCATGAACGGGGGACCGGCGGAGGACGGACTGCGCATCGGCACGGCGGAACGGGAGGTCGCCAGCCGGCTGCTGGCCGACCACTTCGCCGAAGGGCGCCTGACCGCCGCGGAGTACGAGGACCGGGTCGACCGCACCCTGGCGGCACGGGTCCGGGGCGATGTCAGGGAGCTGTTCGCGGATCTACCGCCACCGCATCCGCCGTTCCTCACCGTCCCGGAGAGCCCCCACCCCGCCGTGCGGCCGGAGGTGGGTGGCATGCCCACACCGCTGGGCACCGGCGCCGAGATGCAGCACACCGAGACGTCCGATCGCTCCGCCGTCGCGGCGGGTGTCCTGCAGATCGCGCTGCCGTTCGGCACGGGGCGCTTCTACACCGGCGACACGCGCGTGGCCGTGTTCCAGCTCGTGTGCACCGTGCTCACGTTCGGGCTGGGCGCGCTGTGGCCGATCATCGACGGCATCATGCTGCTCATCGAGGGCGGCACGGACGGGGAGGGGCGGCGGCTGCGGTGAACCGGCCCCTCCCCTCCGCCGTCAGCGCCGTCAGCGCTGTCCGCGGGAGGCGAAACGCGTCGGCCGGTGCCGCCACGGCGCGTCGGCCGGGCGCGGTTCGGCCACGCCCGTGAGCACGGCCTGCGCGGCCAGCAGACCGCCCACGGTCGCACCGTTGACGATCTCCCCCGACAGCACCATGCCCACCGCCTGCGTCAGCGGAACGGAGTGGACCACCAGATCCGCCTCCTCGTCGCCGTGAGCGTGCCGATCGACCCGCGTGAGGTCGCGCGCCAGAAAGACGCGCACCACCTCGTCGGTGAACCCGGGTGAGGCGGCGATCTCCACGAGCGTGTCCCACCGTGCCGCCTCGACTCCCGCCTCCTCGACCAGCTCCCGCCGGGCGGCCTCCAGCGGATCCTCCCCGGGCTGGTCGAGCAGCCCCGCGGGCAGCTCCCACAGTCGATCGCCGAGCGGATGGCGGTACTGGTGGACGAGCGTCACCGCTCCGTCGTCGTCCACGGCGCACACCGCGACCGCGCCGAGGTGTTCCACGACCTCCCTGGAGGCCGTGGAACCGCCCGGCATGACGACCTCGTCGACCCGGAGGCCGACGACGCGCCCGATGTGGATGTCGCGAGACGACGCGACGCTGAACTCGTGGCTGCCGGGCTCGCTCACCGGGCCGCCACCGGGGTCTCCGGAAGCTCCACGGGCAGCCGGTCGGCCGTCCGGTAGTCCACGACCGCACGGATGAACGCCGTGAACAGCGGGTGCGGACGCGTCGGACGCGACTTCAGTTCGGGGTGCGCCTGCGTGCCGACGAAGAACGGGTGCTCCTCCTTCGGCAGCTCCACGAACTCCACAAGTCGGTCGTCCGGGGAGAGCCCGGAGAACACCAGACCGGCGTCCGCGAGCCGCTTGCGGTAGGCGTTGTTCACCTCGTAGCGGTGGCGGTGCCGTTCCGACACCTCGGTGGTTCCGTAGGCCTCGGCCACCTGCGAACCCGGGGCCAGCTTCGCCGGGTACGCGCCGAGCCGCATCGTGCCGCCCATGTCACGCTCGCCGGCCACGACGTCCTTCTGGTCGGCCATCGTCGAGATCACGGGGTTCGGGGTGTTGTCGTCGAACTCCGCCGAGTGCGCGTCCTCGATGCCGGCGAGGTTGCGCGCCGCCTCGATGACCATGCACTGCAGTCCGAGGCAGAGACCGAGGACCGGGATCTTGTGGGTCCGGGCGTAGTTGATCGCCCCGACCTTCCCCTCGATCCCGCGGATCCCGAAGCCGCCCGGTACGAGAATGCCGTCCACGCCGGACAGGGCCGCGGCGGCTCCGGCAGGCGTGGTGGCCTCGTCGGAGGGCACCCACACGATCTTGACCTTCGCCCGGTGCGCGAAACCGCCCGCCCGCAGTGCCTCGGTGACCGAGAGGTACGCGTCCGGCAGGTCGATGTACTTGCCCACGACCGCGACCCGAACGGTCTCCGCAGGGTTGTGCACGCGGTCGAGCAGGTCTCCCCACACCGTCCAGTCCACGTCGCGGAACGGAAGCCCGAGCCTGCGCACGACGTAGGCGTCGAGCGCCTCACTGTGCAGCACCTTGGGAATGTCGTAGATCGACGGCGCGTCGGGGCACGCTATGACCGCCTCGTTGTCGACGTCGCACATGAGGCCGATCTTGCGCTTCAGCTCCTCCGACAGCTCGCGGTCGGCGCGGCACACCAGAGCGTCGGGCTGGATACCGATGTTGCGCAGTGCGGCGACGGAGTGCTGCGTGGGCTTGGTCTTCAACTCGCCGGACGGCGCGAGATAAGGCACGAGCGACACGTGGAGGAAGAAGCAGTTGTCCCTGCCCACGTCGTGTCGCACCTGCCGGCAGGCCTCCAGGAACGGCAGCGACTCGATGTCGCCCACGGTCCCGCCGACCTCGGTGATCACGACGTCGGGCGTGGTGCCACTGCCGTCGTCCGCGGCCAGCGACATGATCCGCGACTTGATCTCGTCGGTGATGTGAGGAATGACCTGGACCGTGTCCCCCAGGTATTCGCCCCGCCTCTCCTTGGCGATCACCGAGGAGTAGATCTGGCCCGTCGTGACGTTCGCCGTCCCCGACAGGTCGCGGTCGAGGAAGCGTTCGTAGTGGCCGATATCGAGGTCGGTCTCGGCCCCGTCCTCGGTCACGAAGACCTCACCGTGCTGGAACGGGTTCATCGTTCCGGGGTCCACGTTGAGATACGGGTCGAGCTTCTGCATCGTGACCCGGAGCCCGCGGGCCGTGAGGAGTTGCCCGAGGCTGGAGGCCGTGAGCCCCTTGCCAAGGGAGGAGGCGACGCCTCCGGTGACAAAGACATACTTGGTTGTCCGCGGCTGAAGTCCCACGGGCTTCCACCTTATCCCACCGGGGGCCGCGCGCGCCGGGAGGCTGCCCGAGGTCGAATGTCCCGCTCGTGTGGGACAGTGTTGGCGTGGGCGAGGAGAACACCTGGGCCGCACCGACGGCCACCGATTCGATCGACGCCGATGTCCGGGTGCCCGGCTCGAAATCCATCACCAACCGCGCCTTCGTACTCGCGGCGCTCTCCGACGGCGCGACGCTCGTGCGCGAACCACTGGACTCGCGGGACGCCCGGCTGATGCTGGGCGCGATCGACGTCCTCGGTGCCGCGTCCACCGAGACTGCCGACGGTGTGCGGATCGAGCCGATGGCCGACGGGCACGGCGAGGTCGACGTCGTACTCGGCAACGCGGGCACCGTGGCGCGGTTCACGCCGCCGCTCGCCGCGCTCGGATCCCGGACGGTCCGCTTCGACGGCGACCCCGCGATCCGGCGCAGGCCCGTCGCGCCGTTGTTGGAGGCCCTGCGCACGCTCGGCGCCCACATCGACGACGAGGGCCGTGGCACGGTGCCGTTCACCATCCGCGGCGAAGGCGGGTTGCGGGGCGGCTCGGTCGAGATCGACTCGTCGGCCTCCAGCCAGTTCCTCTCCGCGCTCCTGCTGTCGGCGCCGGCGTTCGAGCGCGGCGTCACGGTGCGTCTGCGCGGCGAGACGCCGAGCGAGCCGCACATCGCGATGACCCTCGACATGCTCCGCCGCTTCGGTGCGGCGCCGGAACGCGACGGGACCGAGTTCCACGTGCCGCCCGCCAGGCTCGAACTGGACAGCTACACCGTCGAGCCCGACCTGTCGAGCGCCGCTCCCTTCGTCGTCGCCCCGCTGCTCACGGGCGGACGGATTCGCGTGGCCGGGTGGCCCGCCGAGACGACGCAGCCGGGCGACTGGTTGCGCGACCTCGTGCGCCGGCTCGGCGGCGACGCCGTGCTCGACGCCGACGGCCTCACCGTCACCGGTGGCGACACGCTGCCCGGCGCGGTGCTGGACCTGCACGCGGTGGGCGAGCTGACTCCCGTGGTGACGGCACTGCTCTGCTTCGCCGACGGGCCGTCGGAGATTCGTGGTGTCGCGCACCTGCGGGGCCACGAGACCGACCGACTCGCCGCGTTGGCCACGGAGATCTCCGCCCTCGGTGGCGACGTCACCGACACCGAGGACGGCCTGCGTATCCGGCCGACGCCGCTGCGCGGCGGGACGTTCCACACCTACGACGACCACCGCTTGGTCATGGCGGGTGCCGTGCTGGCCCTGCGGGTTCCCGGCATCACCGTCGAGAACCCGGCCACCGTGGGCAAGACCTTCCCGGACTTCGTCCAGCGCTGGGAACGCGTCGTCCGCTGAGCACGGTCTCTCCGGAGCCTCACGGGAGCAGACCCGCGGCCCAGTCGACGACGGCGTCCCACCACCGCGCCACGTCGTCCGCGTAGCCGGATGTGGTGAGGAACAGCAGCGCGCCGACGACGAGCACGAGGACGAGAACGACGAATGCGAGCAGCACGAACCTCGGGGTCCGACTGCGATGCACCAGCGCCACGGCCTTGCCGTCGATGACCCGGGTTCCGAGCTTCAACCGCGTCAGGAACGTCGACGGATTCGAGCCCGAACGGCCGGAGTCGAGGAACTCCCGCAGGGTCGCCTGGAAGCCCACCGTCACCACCAGCGTCGCGTCGTGTGCCTCGGTGAGCAGCAGCGCGAGATCCTCCGGGTTGGCCGTCGCGGGGAACGTCACCGCGCCGATCCCCAGGTCCTGCACCCGCTCCACCCCGGGGGCATGTCCGTCCGGTTGAGCGGGCACCACCACCTCGGACGCCGCGGACAACGTGTTCGCCTCGACCATGGTCGGATCACCGACGACGATGTCCGGCACGAACCCCAGATCGCGCATCGTGTCCGCCGCGCGTTCCACACCGATCAGCACGGGCTTGTGGTGGCGGACGTAGCGCTTCAGGCTCTGCAGATCCTCGGCGTACCCGGCCCCCGGCGCGACCACCACGACGTGCCGGTCGGCCAAGGGCACCCGGAGTTCCGGCACGCCCACACCGTCGAGGATGAGACTGCGTTCCCGCCGCAGGAACTCGATCGTGTTGGCCGAGAACGCCTCCAGCTGGGCGGACATCCCCGCGCGCGCCTCCACGATCTGGTCGGCGACGCTCTCGGGCGTCTGCACCACGCACGTGCTGATCTCGCGGCGGCCGACGTAGATCGTGTTCTCGTGGATGCGCACCCTGCTCCCGTCCCGGATACGGTGCAGCACCTCACGCCCGGCGTGGTCGAACAGCGGCACACCCGCCTTCAGCAGCACCTCCGGTCCGAGGTTGGGGTAGCGCCCCGAGATCGACGGCGCCGCGTTCACCACGGCGGCGACCTGCGCCTGCACGAGAGCGTCGGCGCTCGCGCGGTCCAGGTCCACCTGGTCGATCACCGCGATGTCTCCGGGCTCGACCCGCTTCACCAGATCCCGGATCCGGCGGTCGACACGAGCGGTACCGCTGATACCGGGTTGTGTGGACGGGGAACGGGGCAACAGGTCGGCCAGTTTCATGCCGGGCATCGTGGCAATGTTGCGCGCGCACGTGGAGTCGCCACGCCGTAGCGGCGGGCCCGTTGACCAGGATGCGGGATGACGCACCACCCGAAGGCGGGGCGTCGGTCCTCACCGACGCCGCGTGGTCTTCCCGGACCGCCCCCCGGAGTCGGCGGACGTGGCCGACGCCGTCGTGAACTCCTCCGCCGCCCGCAGCAGCTCCTCCGCGTGCGCGCGTCCGGTCTCGGTGTCGTCGAGGCCCGCGAGCATGCGCGCGAGTTCCGTGACGCGCTCGTCGCCGTCGAGCGTGCGGACGCCGCTGCTCGTCACCCCGTCCGAGGTGCCCTTGTCCACCACCAGGTGCCGGTCGGCGAAGGCGGCGACCTGCGGCAGGTGGGTCACGACCAACACCTGATGCGTCCGCGCGAGCCTGGCCAGCCGTCGACCGATCTCCACCGCGGCGCGGCCACCGACACCCACGTCGACCTCGTCGAACACCAGTGTCTGCACCGTGTCCGCGTGCGCGAGCACGACCTCGGTCGCGAGCATCACACGCGAAAGCTCACCACCGGAGGCCGCCTTGTGCACCGGCAGCGCGGGCGCCTTGGCGTGCGCGCGGAGCAGGAGCTCCACCTCGTCGACACCGTCGGGCCCGGCCGAGACGGTTCGGCCGTCGACGATCAACGCCGTCGACTCGGCGGGATCGGCCTCCCGAGAGTTCACGGTGACCTCGATCGCGGCCTGCCCCATCGCGAGCCCCGCGAGCTCCGCGGTGATGCGTTCCGCGAGCACCTCGGCCGCGGCGCGACGAGCCTCCGACACCCGGCGAGCCTGCGTGGCCAGCTCGTCGGCCAGCGCATCCCGCTGTGCCGCGAGGGCCTCCAACGCCTCCTCCGACGTGTCCATACCGGCCAGTCGTGCACGGGCGTCCTCCGCCCACGCGAGCACACCGTCGATGTCGGCCGCGTACTTGCGGGTCAGCTTCTTCAACTCCGCCTGGCGGGCGAGGATCGTCTCCAGCCTCTCGGGGTCGGCGTCGAGCGAGCCGAGGTAGGAGGCGAGTTCACTGCCCACCTCGCTCAGCAGCACGGAGGCCTCCGACAACCGCGGTTCGAAGTCGCGCAGCACGGGATCCTCCGCGGCACTCAACCGCCGCCTCGCCTCGGCGAGCAACCCCAGTGCTCCCGGCAGATCCGGGTCGCCCTCGGCGGACCCCGCGACCGCGAGCTGGGCCGCCGTCGCGGCATCCCGCAGCTCGTCCACGGCGGCCAACCGCTTGACCTGCTCCGTCAGCTCGGTGTCCTCCCCGGGCCGCGGCTCCACGGCGTCGATCTCGGCCAGCCCGTGCCGCAGCAGGTCGGCCTGCTGCGCGAGCTCCCGCGACCGCGCGCGCCGCTGCGTGAGCTCCCGAGACACGGCAAGCCACTCCCGGCGCACGTCGCGGTACGCCGCCAGCGGCTCGGCCACGGACTCGCCCGCGAATCGGTCGAGCACCGCCCGCTGCTCGGCGGGACGCAACAGCCTCAGCTGGTCGTTCTGCCCGTGCACGGCGAGGATCTGTTCCGAGAGGTCCCCCAGCACCCCGACGGGCACGGACCGCCCACCGAGATGCGCCCGCGACCTGCCGTCCGCGCCCACCGACCGCACGGCGATCACGCTGCCGTCCTCGTCGGCGTCGGCGCCCGCGTCGGACAGGATGCGCAGAGCCTGCTCACCGGCGATGTCGGTGAACCGGCCCTCCACGATCGCCTTCGCCGCGCCCGCCCGCACCTTGGAGGCGTCGGAACGCCCACCGGACAGCAGGTGCAGACCGGTCACGACCATCGTCTTACCGACCCCGGTCTCGCCGGTGACCACGGTGAACCCGGGGTGCAGTTCGAGCGCGGCCTCCTCGATCACCCCGAGGCCCTGGATACGCATCTCGGCCAGCACGCCAACCACCGTAGCGGCAACCCGCGACAAGGTCGTCAACCCTCGCGGGCGTGCCGCTCCCTCCATCCTGTTACCGGCAACGAGAACTTGTGCACCAGGCGGTCGGTGAACGGGCCGTCCCACAGGCGCGCCAACCGCACCGGCACCTCACCGGCCACCACCTGCACCCGGGAGCCGGGTTCCAGGTCCGCGTGCCGCAGGCCGTCGCACGTCAGCACCGCCGGCGACCCGTCCGGATCGACCTGCACGGTGATCACCGACGAACGGGACACCACGAGCGGCCGCGAGAACATCGCGTGCGCGTTGCTGGGGACGACGAGCAGGGCCTCCACGTCGGGCCAGACGACCGGCCCACCCGCCGAGAACGCGTACGCCGTCGAACCGGTCGGCGTCGAGCACAGGACGCCGTCGCAACCGAACGACGACACCGGCCTGCCGTCGACCTCGATCAGCGCGTCGAGAATGCGCTCCCGCGAGCACTTCTCGACACTCGCCTCGTTCAGCGCCCAGGTCCGCGTGACCACGGTCCCGCCGAGGGTGACGGTGACGTCCACCGTCATGCGCTCCTCGATGCGGTAGCGGCGCTCCACCACGCGGTCGACGGTGTCGCCGAGCGCGTCGTAGTCGGCCTCGGTGAGGAAGCCCATCCGTCCCAGATTCACTCCGAGCACCGGGACACCCGCGGGTCGGGCGAGCTCCGCGGCCCGCAACAGCGTCCCGTCCCCGCCCAGAACCAGCACCAGCTCGGCGCCGCGTGCGGGATCTTCCGACTCGGCCACCACGGCACACGGCAGGGACTGGTCGGGAGGCTCGACGAGTCGTCGTACCTCGGAGTCGAGCACACGCAACCCGATGCCCGCCGCCGCGAGCCGGACAGCCACCTCCCCGGCCGCGTCCCGCGTCGTGTCGCGGTCCGGGTGAACGATCAGCAGTACCTCTCGGCGTCCGAGCTCGGTCACGAAGGTCCCTTCCTCACCGCGGTGCGGACCATCTCGTCGCGCCGCTCCGTGTCGGCGGGATTACTGTCCACCCCCTCGGGATCCTTGCGCAACCATGCGAAGTACTCGACGTTGCCGGACGGCCCCGGCAGCGGGCTGGCCACGACACCCAACGTCCGCAGACCGCACTGCGCGGCCTCGGTGAGCACGTCGGACACGGCCTCCGCCCGAAGGTCCGGGTCGCGCACCACGCCACCGTGACCGAGCCGCTGGCGTCCGACCTCGAACTGGGGCTTCACCATCGGCAACAGGTCGGCTCCCGCCGCGGCGCACTCCGCCAGCGCGGGCAGCACGAGGCGCAGCGAGATGAACGACAGATCGGCGACCACGAGGTCGACCACGCCCTCGATCGCCTCCGGCGTCAGGGTGCGCACGTTGGTCTTGTCGAGCACCGTGACCCGCTCGTCGGTGCGCAGCCGCCAGTCCAGCAGGCCACGACCCACGTCGGCGGCGATCACCGAAGCCGCGCCGTGCCGCAGCAGCACATCGGTGAACCCGCCGGTGGAAGCGCCCGCGTCCAGGCAGCGCCGTCCTTCGACCCGCAACCCGCTGGGGGTGAACTCCTCGAGCGCGCCGAGCAGCTTGTGCGCACCGCGCGACGCCCAGCCGGGGTCGTCGTCGGTGCGCACCACGATGGCGACGTCGGCTTCCACGCTGGTCGCGGGTTTCTTCGCCACCAGGCCACGCACCGTCACCCGCCCCTCCGTGATGAGCGAGCTGGCGTGTTCCCTCGACCGTGCGAGACCCCGGCGCACGAGTTCGGCGTCGAGGCGAGCTCTGCGTGCCACCGTCACACCTTGTCGATGCTGGACAGGGCCACGGACAGGGCCGTGTGCACGGTCTCGAAGCGTTCGACGTGCTCGCCGGGCGGGAGGTCCTCCAGGTCGTCGAGCGCGGCCACGGCGTCGTCGATCGCCTCTCGAGGATCGACGGTCTGCCCCTCCGGCAGCCGTCCCGGCGGTGGACCGGGCACCGGCCGCGGCCCGGATTCAGCGTCTACGTGCACGCCACAACGCTAACCGATCGAGCTGCCGACACGCCGTAGCCCCGGCGCGTTCAGTGCAAGTCCCACGACGCCAGTGCCTCGTCCGCGACAGCGTCACGAGCCCGGACAGCCGACACCGGCGACGACCACGCCACGTGACACAGGTGGCGCAGCAGATCGACACGATCGGCCGTGCTCGCACCGTCGGTTCCGACGGTCGCGACCCCGTCGTGGAGCTCGATCTCCCACCCTGGTCGCGGACCGATCGCCAGGTCGGCGGCGCTGACGTCCCGAGGCAGCACGCCGAGGTCGGCGGCCAGGTAGTCGGGCCGCTCACCGGGCGCGGCATCGAGCAACTGCCGGGGCGTCACCACACCCGTCAACACCGCCAGCGAACGGTAACCGGCCGCAGCGGCTCCGGCGATGTCGGTGTCGAGCCGGTCCCCGACGACCAACGCGTTCGCCGCACCGGCCGAGTCCGCGGCCGTCCGGAGCAGGTGCGCCTCGGGCTTGCCCGCCACCTCGGGGTCCCGGCCGGTGGCCGTTCGCAGGGCGGCGACCATGGACCCGTTCCCCGGCAGCTGGCCGCGTTCGGCGGGCAACGTGGCGTCGCCGTTGCACGCCACCCACAGCGCACCGTCCCGTACTGCGAGGCAGGCTTCGGCGAGATCACTCCAGCACGTGTGGGGCGAGTGGCCCTGCACCACGGCGGCGACGTCACGGCTGTGCTCCCGCGTGGGCCGCAGACCCACCGAGCGCACCTCCGCCTCGAGCGACTCGGTGCCGACGACGAGGACCACCGCTCCCGCCGGCAACCGCTCGCCCAACAGCACGGCGGCAGCCTGGGCGCTGGTGCTCACTTCCGCCGGCGTCGCCGGCACGCCGACCTGCCCGAGGTGGTCGGCGACCGCTTCCGGCGACTTGGCAGCGTTGTTCGTCACGAACCGCACCGCGCGGCCGCGCTCACGGACGTGGGCGACGGCGTCGGCAGCGCCCGGAATCGGGCGCGTGCCGTGGTACACGGTGCCGTCGAGGTCGAACAGCAGCGCCTCGTAGCGATCGAGCAGTGTGTCCCCCATCAGTTCGTCAGCTCCGCGGCCCGTTCTGCGGCGTCGGTCTCCTCCTCCACGTCGGCCTCGGCGGCGTGGAGGAACCACTGCACTGCTTCGTCGGTGCGACCGGCGGCAGCGAGGTTGTCGGCGTACGCGTAGAACAGCCGGAAACTCCACGGCTCCCGGATGTTCGGGTCCAGCTCGGGGCCCTGCAGTGCCACGACGGCGGCGTCGACCTGTCCGAGATCACGCCGTGCACCGGCCGCCACGATCTTCAGCTCGATCTCGACGTCCTTCGACAGCGTGGACGGGTCCGTTTCCTTGGCCACGTCGAGTGCCCGCTCGGGTCGACCGAGTGCGCGCTCGGCGTCGGCGATCACGGCGACGTGGATGTCGGTGCGCGTCATCCGCCGCACGGCACGCAGCTCGGACAGCGCCTCCGCCCACTCACCGGCGTGATACGCGGCAAGCCCGACGGCCTCCCGGACCACGGCGATACGCGAGGCCTTCGACTTCGCATATCGGGCGTGCTTCAACGCCGCCTCGGGGTCGTCGTCGATCAGCGTGCCCGCCGCCACCAGGTGCCGGCCGATGCGCTCGGCCAGGTCCTTGGGCAACGACCGCAGTTCGCGCCGTGCTTCGACGTCGAGGTCCGAGTAGTCCACGGATTCCGGCAGCTCGGGCGCGGACAACAACTCGCGCGCTGCTGCGGCATCACCGCGCGTCGGGCGAGGAGCTCCGCCGCCGTGGCGTGGCCGGTCGTGTGGGCCCTTGCGACCCCGGTCGTCCCGGCGCCCACCGGAGTCCGAACGCTTGTCGAACCCACGCCGGTCGTCGCGGCCCCGACCCTCGAACCCGCGGTCATCCCGACGAGGCCCACCACGCCCCTCGTCCCGCCGATCGAACCCACGCCGGTCGTCGCGGCCCCGACCCTCGAACCCGCGATCGTCTCGACGAGGTCCACCGCGACGCTCGTCCCGCCCACGCCCAGGCCGGTCATCCCGCCGGTCGAATCCACCACGATCGTCACGCCCGCGCCCAGTCCGCTCGTCCCGCCGGCCGAACCCACGCCGGTCGTCCCGGTCCCGCGCTGGGCGATCGTCGAACCGACGCGGTCGGCTCCCCCGGTCGTCCCGCTCGTCGCGCCGACCGAACGAACCTCGGTCGTCTCGAGAGGGACCGCGCCGGCGATCGTCGCCCCCACGTCCGGGCCGATCGTCACGTCGGTCGAAAGAGTTGCGTCCTTCCCGGCGGTCATTCCGACCTCGGTCGTGGTGCTCCCCGCGACTGCGATTCGTTCCCTCACGGCGATCGCCGAACTTCTTGTTCCCCTCGCGCGATCCGTGATCACGACGGTCCGGTCGACCGGGCCTCCTGTCGTCACCTTCGCCGCGCGGGCCATGCTCGGACACGCGTTCTCCTACCTGCACTTCGCGACGCGCCACCGTACTGGGACGCTATGGGCACCACTATGGACGTAGACACACCGAAGGGCCCGTCGGGGGTTGGCCACTGAACCAACCCCCGACGGGCCCCACAAAGTTTTGTTCGGCGGTGTCCTACTCTCCCACACTCCTTCGAGTGCAGTACCATCGGCGCTGGTGGGCTTAGCTTCCGGGTTCGGAATGGGACCGGGCGTGTCCCCACCGCTATAACCACCGAAACACTGTGAAACAACCCAGGATCATGTTTCCGGGGTGTGGTGTTTCAGAGTTGCAGAGTGGGTGCGTAGCATCTTTGTAGGTCAAGCCCTCGGCCGATTAGTACCAGTCCACTCAAAAACACATTACTGCGCTTCCATGTCTGGCCTATCAACCCCATCGTCTCTAGGGGGCCTTACCCACTCAAAGGTGGTGGGAGACCTCATCTTGGAACAGGCTTCCCGCTTAGATGCCTTCAGCGGTTATCCCTTCCGAACGTAGCTAACCAGCCATGCCACTGGCGTGACAACTGGCATACCAGAGGTTCGTCCGTCCCGGTCCTCTCGTACTAGGGACAGCCTTCCTCAAGTCTCCAACGCGCGCGGCGGATAGGGACCGAACTGTCTCACGACGTTCTAAACCCAGCTCGCGTGCCGCTTTAATGGGCGAACAGCCCAACCCTTGGGACCTACTCCGGCCCCAGGATGCGACGAGCCGACATCGAGGTGCCAAACCATGCCGTCGATATGGACTCTTGGGCAAGATCAGCCTGTTATCCCCGGGGTACCTTTTATCCGTTGAGCGACACCCCTTCCACCAGGAGGTGCCGGATCACTAGTCCCTACTTTCGTACCTGCTCGACCTGTCGGTCTCACAGTCAAGCTCCCTTGTGCACTTACACTCAACACCTGATTGCCAACCAGGCTGAGGGAACCTTTGGGCGCCTCCGTTACTCTTTAGGAGGCAACCGCCCCAGTTAAACTACCCACCAGGCACTGTCCCTGAACCGGCTCACGGTCCGAGGTTAGATTCCCAATCCGGCCAGAGTGGTATTTCAACGACGACTCCACGACCACTGGCGTGGCCGCTTCACAGTCTCCCACCTATCCTACACAAGCCGAACCGAAAACCAATACCAAGCTATAGTAAAGGTCCCGGGGTCTTTCCGTCCTGCCGCGCGAAACGAGCATCTTTACTCGTAGTGCAATTTCGCCGGGCCTGTGGTTGAGACAGCCGGAAAGTCGTTACGCCATTCGTGCAGGTCGGAACTTACCCGACAAGGAATTTCGCTACCTTAGGATGGTTATAGTTACCACCGCCGTTTACTGGCGCTTAAATTCTCAGCTTCACCCCCCGAAAGGGGTTAACCGGTCCTCTTAACGTTCCAGCACCGGGCAGGCGTCAGTCCATATACATCGACTTACGTCTTCGCATGGACCTGTGTTTTTAATAAACAGTCGCTTTCCGCTGGTCTCTGCGGCCAACCCACCCTAGCCCGCAAAGAGCTTCAGGTGCATTGGCCCCCCTTCTCCCGAAGTTACGGGGGCAATTTGCCGAGTTCCTTAACCACAGTTCACCCGATCGCCTTGGTATTCTCTACCTGACCACCTGTGTCGGTTTGGGGTACGGGCCACGCGCGCACTCGCTAGAGGCTTTTCTCGGCAGCAGAGGATCACCCTACTTCGCCACAACGGCTATGCATCACGCCTCACCCTCGATCTCGAAGATCAGCCCGACGGATTTGCCTATCGGGCGGGCCACACGCTTACACCAGTATCACCACTGACTGGCGGGGCTACCTTCCTGCGTCACCCCATCGCTTGGCTACTACAAGATCAGGTCCCACGCACCCCACACACACTCCCGAAGGAGCAACGCGCAGGGCGGGTGGTTAGTCTCACCTGCCTCGCCAGGGACGCACACACGCGGGTACGGGAATATCAACCCGTTGTCCATCGACTACGCCTGTCGGCCTCGCCTTAGGTCCCGACTTACCCTGGGCGGAACAACCTGGCCCAGGAACCCTTGGTCATCCGGCGGCAGAGATTCTCACTCTGCATTCGCTACTCATGCCTGCATTCTCACTCCCACACCCTCCACAACTCGGTCACCCGGCTGCTTCCCTGGATGCAGGACGCTCCCCTACCCATCCACACGACTGGACCCACACCCAAAGAGTATGGGCCGATCACAAGTGTGAATGACACA
>NZ_CM001466.1:1653953-1704469 GCF_000231055.2 Saccharomonospora azurea NA-128
CCAGGGCAGCGACCGCCAGCAGCGTGAAACCCGTCGCCACGGTGGTGCCCGAGATCAACGCTCCCAGGGCGACGGCACCGAGCCCCTGGCCCGCGTCGAAGGCGACGTTCCAGGCCACGCTCGCCTGCGCGGCCGGGGCCCTCGCGAACATCGCCACCAGCGCGTCGTTCTGCACGACCCCGAATCCCACGCCGAAGAGGGCCACCGCCACGACGGCGACGGCGGCGAGGCCGTCGGCCTCGGAGACGAGTGCGAACCCGAGCAGGCCCGCGCCGCCGACCGCGAGGGCGGGCAGCAGCATCCGGCCCGGGGCGGCGACCCGGTCCCCGTAGTGCCCCGCGAGCCAGCGGGTGAACATCGCCGCGCCCGGCACGACCAGCAACGCGGCCGCCGCGACGGAGGGGCTGAGCACGATCGGCAGGAACGTCGCGAGCGCACCGTAACCGGTGGACACCGCGAGCATCGGCAGCCACGGGCGCCACGTGGCGGCGGCGACGTCCACCGCCCCGCGCAGCCCGCCTCGTGCGGTGTCCCGCGGGCGCGACCGGGGCAGCCCCGCGATCGGCAGGATCGCGACGAGCGGCAGGACGGTGGCCAGCACGAACACCGGCACGAAACCCCAGTTCTCCGCGATCGCCGTGCCCGCGGGCAACCCGACGAGCTGGGGCATGCCCACGGCGAGGCCGTAGAGCCCCGAGCCGCGGGCGACCGACTCCGAGGGCAACAGCTCCGCGATCAGCGCGCTGGCACACACCGTGAGCAGACCGAAGCCGAGACCCCGGACGAACGACGTCGCGAGGATGGCCCCGGCGGACGGGAACACGGCCAGCAGCGGCGTGGGCACGCCGATCAGCAGCGCTCCGAGCACGAGCCCCGCGCGGTAGCCGAACGCGCGGACGAACGCGGGCACCGCGAACTGCGCCAGCACGGTGCTCGCCATGAAAACGCCGGTGGACGCCCCGGCGATCACCGAGCCCGCACCCTGCCGGACGGTCCACAGCGGCACCACGGGCAGCAGCAGCGCGAAGCCGGCGAACGCACCCACCGCGGCCGACAGCATCAGCACGAACGGCCGGTGCCGCAGCGGGGAGGCGGGCACGTCACTCACTGCGGAGGTACTGGGTATGGACACCCATCACTTCTAGTACGCCCGTACCCGTTTTGTCGAACACGGTGTCCGACACGGTGTCTCTCCGCGTCCTTCGCGACCTCAACGTTCCCTCGCCCAGCTCAGGAGTTCGTCGGCGGGCAGGGTGTTGACGACGTCCTCCACACCCACCCCGCACTCCAGCGCTCGCGCGCACCCGTAGGGCTGCCAGCCCAGCTGCCCGGGCGCGTGCGCGTCGGTGTCGATGCTGAACCGGCACCCCAGTTCACGCGCCCGGCGGAGCAGCCGCCGCGGCGGGTCCAGCCGCTCCGGCCGCGAGTTGATCTCCACGGCGACGCCGTTGTCGCGGCACGCCTCGAAAACGGCGTCGGCGTCGAAGTCCGACTCGGGTCTGCCCCTGCCCGTCACCAGCCGTCCGGTGCAGTGACCGAGGATGTCGACGTGGGGGTTCGACACGGCCGTGACCATGCGCTCGGTCATGCGGCGGCGTTCCATCCTCAGCTGCGAGTGCACGCTGGCCACCACGATGTCGAGCTCGGCCAGGAGATCCGGATCCTGGTCCAGCGATCCGTCGTCGAGGATGTCGACCTCGATCCCGGTGAGGATGCGAAAGGGCGTGCCCGCGTCCGCGTACACGGCGTTGAGCGCCGCCACCACCGCCAGCTGCTCACGCAGGCGTTCGGCGGACAGGCCGCGCGCCACCGTCAGCCTCGGCGAGTGGTCGGTGAGCACCACGTACTCGTGGCCGAGCTGGCGGGCCGCCTCGGCCATCTCCTCGATCGAGCTCCCGCCGTCCGACCAGTCGGAGTGCGTGTGGCAGTCGCCGCGCAACGCCGTCAGCAGCACTCCGCCGTCCGGCAGGTTCTCCGCGCCGCCCGCGACCTCGGTCAGGTACTCGGGCTCGCGCCCGGCGAGCGCGTCGGTGATCACGCCCGCCGTGGTCTTGCCGATGCCGCGCAGCTGCGTCAGGGTGCCCTCGGCGGCGCGGCGCTCCAGCTCGTCGTGGCTGAGCCCCTCCACCACCCCGGCGGCCGTGCGGAACGCCCGCACCCGGTAGGTCGGCGCGCCCGCCCGTTCGAGGTGCAGCGCGATCTGCCTGAGCACGCCCACGGGGCTCATCGTCCGGCCTTCCGGGGAAGTTCGTGCAGCTCCACGTCGTGCAGGCGCGCGTCGCGGACCGTCGCCGTCAGGAACGTGCACGCCGGTTGACGACGCCGGTCGGTCGGCGAGCCGGGGTTCAGCAGGCGCAGCCCGGCCGGGGTGGTCGTGTCCCACGGGATGTGACTGTGCCCGAACACCAGGACGTCGGTGTCGGGGAACCACTGGTCGCAACGCCGCTCCCGCCCGCGGGTCGGCCCGGTCTCGTGCACCACGGCCAGCCGGACACCGTCCAGCTCGACCCGCGCGACCTCGGGCAGCCGCTCCCGCAGCTCGGGGCCGTCGTTGTTGCCGTACACCGCCACCAACCGGGAGGCGGCCGCGTCGAGCCGGTCGAGCAGGTCGACCGAGACCCAGTCCCCCGCGTGCACGACGACGTCGGCGGCGGCGACCTCGCTCCACACCCGCTCGGGCAACCCGCGAGCGCGCTGCGGCACGTGCGTGTCGGAGAGGACGAGCACTCGCATGGAACCTCCACCCACCGATACGCGTCTTCTCGATGCCCGATCACTGGCGGGTACCCACAAAAACAGCTATCGCAATGAAACAGAATCGGTACATCGGCCGAGAGTCACGGGAAGCGGACTCGACAACCTGCGTTGACCGCGCGCACATGCGCCGTGACCTGCGGCAACACGGTGAACAGCGAGGCGGGGGCCTCATCGCAGAGGGATGGTTCCCCACCCGTATCTTGGCCTGCGGAGTTCTGGCCGAACGCCGGACGTGGAGGGGTTGCCTTGCAACAGGATCGACAATGGCCCGAGTCGCACAGCGAGGAGACGGACATTCTGCCGCGAGTCGACGCGCGGCAGTCTCAGCCCGACCCGAGCGCCACGGAGAGCACCCAGCACATCGCCGCGCACGACGCGCCGACCCAGCAGTTCTCTCCCACGCCTCCCACCGGTGCGACTCCCCCACCGGGACCTCCCGGTGACGCGGCCCCGGCTCCGTCGCGCCCCCGCTGGCGCAAGCCCGGCATCATCGCCGCGGCGGTGTTCGGCTTCCTCGTCCTGGTGTACGGCTTCGACCTCCTCATCACCAGCGGTGACATCCCCCGCGGCGTGACGGTCGCGGGCGTCGAGGTCGGCGGCATGAGCCGGTCCGAGGCCGAGAACACGTTGCGGGACCAGCTCGAACCTCGGCTCAGCGAGCCCGTCGCGTACAGCGCGGGCGAGGTGTCGGGCGAGCTGAACCCGAAGGAGTCGGGGCTCGCGCTCGACTGGCCGGGCACCCTCGACCAGGCCGGCGACCAGCCGCTCAACCCGTTCACCCGGATCTCGTCGTTCTTCACGACCACCGAGCTGGGTGTCGTGACGCAGGCCGAGCCGAACCAGTTCGACAACGCCATGAAGGCACTGCGCAAGGAGGTCGACCAGGAGCCCGTCGAGGGCGACGTCGTCTTCGAGGGCGCCACCCCGAAGGCGGTGGAACCGCGGCAGGGCCAGGAGCTGGACGTGGACCAGGCGAAGGAGACCATCCTGACGCACTGGGCCTCCGGCGAACAGCTGCAGCTGCCGGTCGCGTCCACGCCCGTGAGCGTGCCGATGGAGGAGGTCGAACGCGCCCTGCGCGAGGTGGCCGAGCCCGCCATGTCGGGGCCGGTCGTCGTCCACGGCGAGGGCGCCGACGGTGTGCTCGAACCCGCAGAGATCGCGGAGGGGCTCTCCTTCGAGGCCAGGGACGGCGCCCTCGTGCCGAAGATCGACCAGAAGAAGATCATCGCGGGTGTCGAGGACGAGCTGGCCTCCACCGAGAAGAAGGGCAAGGACGCCACGATCGTCTTCGAGGGCGGCAAGCCCACCGTGGAACCGTCCGAGGACGGCAACCAGATCAAGTGGGACGAGACACTCAAGCCGCTGCTCGACGTCCTGAAGCAGACCGACGGCCGTGAGCTGACGGCCACCTACGAGAAGAAGCCCGCCGAGGTCACCACCGAGGAGGCCGAGGGCCTCGGCATCAAGGAGGTCATCGGCGAGTTCACCACCGAGGGCTTCGCCGCCGACTCCGGCGTGAACATCCGGGTGGTCGCCGAGAAGGTCAACGGCGCGATCGTGAAGCCGGGTGACACCTTCAGCCTCAACGAGTTCACCGGCCCGCGCACCAAGGCGCAGGGCTATGTCGAGGCGGGCATCATCCAGGACGGCGCGCCCGGCAAGGCCGTGGGCGGCGGTATCTCGCAGTTCGCGACCACGCTGTACAACGCGTACTACTTCGCGGGCATGAAGGACGCCGGTCACCAGGAGCACAGCTACTACATCAGCCGGTACCCCAAGGGCCGGGAGGCCACGGTCTTCCAGAACCCGGACGGCTCCAGCGTGATCGATCTGCGGTTCACCAACGACAGCCAGCACGGCGTGGCGATCCAGACGATCTGGACTCCGTCGAGCATCACGGTGAAGCTGTGGGGCACCAAGCGCTACGAGGTCGAGTCGGTGCCCGGCGAGGAGACCAACCACGTGAAGCCGCCCACGAAGGAAGGTCCGAAGGAGGACTGCAAGCCGAGCGCGGGCGCTCCCGGCTTCACCGTCACCGACACCCGCATCCTCAGGGACGTCGAGACGGGGCAGGAAGTGCGTCGCGAGGAGCGCACGGTGAAGTACAACCCGCAACCGAAGATCGTGTGCAAGGACAAGGACTGAGTCCGTAATTGGGTGGCCTCCGCGAGACGCGCCTGCGAGAGTGGAGCAAAGCAGGATCGAACACTCGCGGAGGCTCCCATGTCCGAATCCACAGCGGCAGGAAGCGGGGGCCGGGACGACGACGTCAAGCGGCGGTTCCGGGAGGCTCTCGCGCGCAAGCAGGCCAAGAGCAAGGCCGGAGAGTCACACGCTGACGGCACGAGGAGTGCGTCCACTCCCCACGGCCCGCTTTCGCACAAACGCGACTTCCGCCGCAAGAGCGGCTGACGGCGCGACGAACACGAAACGGCGGCGAGGCATCTGCCCCGCCGCCGTTTCCATGCGGATCACCGGGTGAGGATCGACCTCAACCGCGACACCTCGGCCATGCGCCGCTCCGCCAGGCGGTCGGCCGCCGTCACCGGCGGCACTCCCTCCTCCTCGGCGAGGGCGAAGACCTTCTTCGTCGTCTCGTACAGCGCGTCCACCTTGCGGCGCGCCCGCGCGAAGTCGAACCCGCGCAGCTCGTCGCTGACCATGATCACGCCGCCGGAGTTCACGAGGTAGTCGGGCGCGAACAGGATGCCGCGCTCCTCCAGCAGCTTCTCCACGCCCGGATGTTCGAGCTGGTTGTTCGCCGCGCCGCACACGACCTTCGCCCGCAGCGCCTGGACCGTGGCGTCGTCGAGGGCCCCACCGAGTGCGCACGGAGAGTAGACGTCGATGTCGGACGCCACGAGCGCCGCGGTGTCGTCCACGACCTCCACCGACGGGTGCGCCGCGCGGACCCGCTCGATCGCGGCCTCGGAGACGTCGGTGACGACGACCTCGGCACCTGCCTCGACGAGGTGCCCCACGAGCAGGTGGCCGACCTTGCCGACGCCGGACACGCCGACGCGCCGACCGGTGAGCTCCGGGCTGCCCCACACGTGCTCGACGGAGGCCCGCAGTCCCTGGAACACGCCGTACGAGGTGAGCACGGACGAGTCGCCCGCGCCGCCGTCGTCGCGTGAACGCCCGGTCACGTGCGGGGTCTCGCGCGCGACCACGTCCATGTCGGTCACGTGGGTACCCACGTCGCAGGCGGTGATGTAGCGCCCACCGAGGGAGTCGATGAAGCGGCCGTAGGCCCGCAGCAACGCCTCCGACTTCGTCGTCGCGGGGTCGCCGATGATGACGGCCTTGCCGCCGCCCAGGTCGAGACCGGCGAGGGCGTTCTTGTAGGACATGCCCATGGACAGCGCCAGCACGTCGTGCAGCGCGTCCTCTTCCGAGGCGTACGGATAGAAGCGGGTGCCGCCCAGTGCGGGCCCGAGAGCGGTGGAGTGCACCGCGATGATCGCCTTCAACCCGGTGTGCGGGTCCTGGCAGTAGACCACCTGTTCGTGGCCGCCCTCGCGGCCGAATACACCTTCGGTCACGGTCGTGACTCCCTTGTCGTTGCCGTCGTCGCGTTCGTGGCGCGCTCCGGGTGCCGTGTTCGGTCGGCGGTGGATCGAGCCGGAAGGTTGTTCCGGCTGGTCACCGCCGCCTGCGAATCTAGCCCACCCGCCACGTCCGCCGAAACGGCCGACCGGAGGGAGTATCCGATCAGGACTCCGGCGACGTGGTGCGCAGAGCCGTGACGACGGACGCGAACATCGTCGACTTGATCGCACCGAGCGTGCCCTTGTCCTTGCCGGCCAGCGCACGGACGCGGTCGCTCGCGGCGTCCAGGAGTTCGTCCTCCGACGCGACGGCGTCGACGAGCCCGAGCCGCTCCGCGTCCTGCCCACCGAACCGCTGTGCCGTCGTCATCGACGCGATCGCGGCGGCGGGCGTGAGCTTGCCCTGGATCAGCGCC
Organism: Saccharomonospora azurea NA-128; assembly: GCF_000231055.2. Classification (GTDB taxonomy): domain Bacteria; phylum Actinomycetota; class Actinomycetes; order Mycobacteriales; family Pseudonocardiaceae; genus Saccharomonospora; species Saccharomonospora azurea. The sequence continues at coordinate 1,660,681 of NZ_CM001466.1, forward strand.
GCCATGCCCGGGGTGAACGGGATGTTGATGTCCGCCTCGGGGAAGCAGAAGAAGCCCCGGTCCGCGCGCATGACGCGGAAGTCGTGCGCCATCGCCAGCATGGCGCCCGCACCGAACGCGTGACCGTTGACGGCCGCGACCGTGGGCACCGGGAGGGTCAGCACCCGCGCGAACAACTCGTGCACGTCCCGCACGTAGTCCTGCATCCGGTCGGCGTGGGCCATGAGCCATTCCAGGTCGAGCCCGTTGGAGTAGAACTTGCCCTGCCCCGCCGTGACCAGCGCCGCGGGCCCGTCGTGCTTCTCGACCGTGTCCAACATCCCGTGAACGGTGTCCAACCAGTCCGGAGAGAACCGGTTCTCGTCCTCTCCGAGTTCCAGCACGAACACGGTGTCGCGGTGGTGCAGCATGGGCACGGCAGATCTCCTTCACGATCCACAAAACCTGGTCGGAAACACTAACAGAGCGCTTAGTCAGCTCTGCTCGTTCGGCGCCCGTGCCCGGCTGCGGCACGGCCGTTCGACGTGAGCGAAGGCCGCCCCGCCGCGCGGTGCGGCGAGGCGGCCTTCGGGAACGAACGACGAGGAACGGGCGCGACGTCGGTGCTCGCGCCCGGACTCGCTCAGCCCTTGCGCTTGGCGACCTCGTCGGTCAGCTGCGGGGCGACGGCGAACAGGTCGCCCACGACACCGAAGTCGGCGATCTCGAAGATCGGCGCCTCCGGGTCCTTGTTGACCGCCACGATCGTCTTGGAGGTCTGCATGCCCGCACGGTGCTGGATCGCACCGGAGATGCCCAGGGCGATGTAGAGCTGCGGCGACACGGTCTTACCGGTCTGGCCGACCTGGAACTGCGCCGGGTAGTAACCGGAGTCCACCGCGGCCCGGGACGCGCCCACGGCCGCACCGAGCGAGTCGGCCAGCTTCTCGACGACCTCGAACTGCTCGGCGGAACCCACACCACGGCCACCGGACACCACGATCGAGGCCTCGGTCAGCTCGGGGCGGTCACCCGCCACGACGGGCTCGACACCGGTGATCTTCGCCGACTTCGCCGGGTCGACGGCGGGCAGCGCCACGGTCTCCTCGGCAGCGGCGCCCTCGGCCTGCTCGGCCTCGACAGCGCCCGGACGCACCGAGATCACCGGCACGCCGCGCGTGGTCTTCGCCTTGACGGAGAACGCACCGCCGAAGATCGACTGCTCCGCGCTGCCATCGGCGTTCACGCCCACGGCGTCGACGAGCCAGCCCGAACCGATGCGCACGGCCAGCCGACCCGACACCTCCTTGCCCTCGGAGCTGGCGGCGACGAGCACCGCGGCGGGCGAGGCCTGCTCCACGACGGCGGCCAGCGCGTCGACCTTGGGGGTCACGAGGTAGGCGCCGGCGTCGTCCGACTCGGCCACGTACACCTTCGCGGCACCGTAGGCCGCCAGCGACTCCTTCGCCTTCGCGGCGGTACCGGGCGCACCGACGACCACGGCCGACGGCTCGCCGAGCGCACGCGCCGCGGTGAGCAGCTCGTAGGTGACCTTCTTGACCTCACCGTCGACGTGGTCGACGAGGACGAGTACTTCGCTCATGAGTTCTTTCCCTGCCTTGTCGTCGTTCGATGAAGTCAGATGATCTTCTGGGACACCAGGTACTCGGCGACCTTCGTGCCGCCGTCGCCCTCGTCGGCGACCTTCTGGCCCGCGGTCCGCGGGGGCTTCGGCGAGGCTTCGAGCACGGTGGTGCCGGCGTTGGCGAGGCCGACCTCGCCCGCGTCGACGCCCAGGTCCGCGATGGTGAGGGTCTCCACCGGCTTCTTCTTGGCCGCCATGATGCCCTTGAACGAGGGGTAACGCGGCTCGTTGATCTTCTCGGTGACGCTGACCACGGCCGGCAGGGACGCCTCGAGGTGGGTGATGCCGTCCTCGGTCTCGCGGTCCACCTTGATGGTGCCGCCCTCGACGGTCACCTGGCGGGCGTGCGTCAGCTGCGGCATGCCGAGCAGCTCGGCCAGCACCGCGGGGACGGCACCGCCACGGCCGTCGGAGGCCTCGTTGCCCGCGATGACGAGGTCGACGTCGCCGACCTTGCCCACCGCGGCGGCCAGCACCTTGGCGGTGGAGATGAGGTCGGAGCCGCGGAGGGCCTCGTCGGAGACGTGGACCGCCTTGTCGGCGCCCATGGACAGCGCCTTGCGGATCGCGTCGGTGGCGCGGTCGGGACCGACGCACAGGACGGTCACCTCGCCCTCACCGGCTTCCTTGATCTTGAGCGCCTCCTCCACGGCGCGCTCGTTGATCTCGTCGATCACGGCGTCGGCGGATTCACGGTCGAGGGTGTGGTCGGTCTCGTTGAGCTTTCGCTCCGAGTAGGTGTCGGGCACCTGCTTGACCAGGACAACGATGTTGGTCATGGGTCTCCTTCGGCGCACACGCAAGGCGTTACTGACCGGTAGATTAAGGCTCTTCCCACACGCTACGCCTGCCGAGGTGACGGTCTTCACCCGGATCCGCGAATTACTAGGACGATCGTCCCAATAGACTGCCCCTTCGGCGGATGAACACCCTTTGGAGCGGACTGTGCGCCGAAAGTCGCAACGGACTGCTTCTAATGGGTGGACGGAGCCGTTACCCTGCGGGCGTGCCAGTAACAGTGATCACAGACTCGACAGCTTGCCTGCCCGAGCAACTGGCCGCTCAGTGGGGGATTTCCGTCGTCCAGCTCTCGATTCGGGCCAACGGACGAGTCGACGACGAGATTCGCTTCGACCGGGCGGAGTTGGTCGACACGTTGCGCGCGGGGAAGCCGGTGACCACCAGTCCTCCGGACCCGGGAGCGTTCTTCTGGACCTTCCAGGACGCGGTGAGCGCGGGAGCGGACGCCATCGTCAGCCTCCACATCTCGCGCCGCCTCTCCGCCACGGCCGACGCGGCACGCGAGGCGGCGCAACAGGTTCGCGTGCCGGTCTACGTCGTGGACAGCGCCACCACCAGCATGAGCCTCGGCTTCGCGGCGCTGTCCGCCGCGCGCGCGGCCGCGGCGGGCGCCGGAGCGCAACGCGTCCTCGACGTCGCCCACCGCCGCTACCGCTCCAGCAGGGAGTTCATGTACGTCGACACGCTGGAGCACCTGCGGCGCGGGGGCCGCATCGGCGCGGCGGCGGCACTGCTGGGCAGCGCCTTCTCGATCAAGCCTCTGCTGACGGTCAAGGACGGCGAGGTGGCCCCGCTGGCGAGGGTGTCGGGCGCACGCCGCGCGATGTCCAAGATGGTCGATCTCGCCGTCGCCGAAGCGGGCGAGCGACCGGTCGACGTCGCCGTGGCCTCCGTGACGCCGTCGGATCGCGAGATGACACTGGTGTCGCAACTACGCGGGCGCATCCCGAAGCTGAACGACATCGTGCTGGTGCACGCCAGCACCGTGATCACCGCGCATGTCGGTCCGGGCGCCCTCGGCATCACGGTCGCACCCATCCCCTGAACCGGCTCGACCACTCACGACGTGGCACCCGAGAGGTGACGACCTCCATGACCCCGGGGTGCTACGCCCGCCGCGGGGAGCCGGTCGGCTACCGTGCCAGGCAACGGACGTGAGCGAACGCTCACGAGTCGATTGGGCCTGAGCGAGCGGCGGGAGTACGTGCCTGTGTCAGGGAGCACCGCAGAGAGGGCGATCGCCCTGCATCTCACGGGTGAGCGCACCGTCCCCGGCGTGCCCGAGGAGAACTACTGGTTCCGCAGGCACGAGGTCGCCTATCACGCGCTGGCACCGTTCTGCCGCGACGCGGTGGTGCTGGAAGCCGGGTGCGGGGAGGGCTACGGCGCGGCGCTGCTGGCCGAGCACGCCCGGTCGGTGCTCGCGCTGGACTACGACGAACCCACCACGGCACACGTCGCCCGACGGTATCCGGAGCTGGGTGTCGTGCGGGGCAACCTCGCGACGCTGCCCGTGGCGACGGGGTCGGTGGACGTCGTGGCCAACCTGCAGGTCATCGAGCACCTGTGGGACCAGTCCGGGTTCCTCGCCGAATGTCACCGGGTGTTGCGGCCCGGCGGGCGCCTCCTCGTGACGACGCCGAACCGGCTCACGTTCACCCCGGACTCGGACACCCCGCTCAACCCGTATCACACCAGGGAACTCTCACCGTCCGAACTGGATGAACTCCTGCGCGGGTCGGGCTTCGCCGTCGAGCAGCTGCTCGGCGTCCACCACGGCCCCGCACTGACCGAACTGGACCGCCGACACGGCGGTTCGATCATCGACGCGCAGCTGGCGGTCGTCATGGGGAGCCTGCCCGGGCAGGCGGCGTGGCCCGAGGAGCTGCTGTCGGACGTCGCGGCGATCACCGCGGACGACTTCGTGCTCCACCCCGACGATCTCGACGCGAGTCTCGACCTCCTCGCCGTGGCGGTGCGACGATGACCGACTCGCAAGGCACCTTCTGCCTCGTCCTCCACAGCCACCTGCCGTGGCTTCCGCATCACGGGAACTGGCCCGTCGGCGAGGAATGGCTCTACCAGGCGTGGGCTCACTCCTACGTTCCCGTGATCGACCTGCTGCGCCGGTTCGCCGACGAGGGACGACGGGACGTCCTCACCCTCGGCGTCACCCCGGTCCTGGCCTCCCAGCTCGACGACCCCTACGCGTTGCGCGCGTTCCACGAGTGGTTGGGCCACTGGACATTGCGCGCGCAGCACGCGGCGACGCTGTGGCGGGGCGACGAGCTGCTGTCCGACCTGGCCGCCGCCGAGCACCGCACCGCGCATCACGTGCTCGCCGAAGCAGAGACCACGTGGCGGCACGGGTTCTCGCCGATCCTGCGGTCGCTCGTGGACTCCGAGGTCCTCGAACTGCTCGGCGGGCCGGCGACCCACCCGTTCCAGCCGCTGCTCGATCCTCGGGTGCGGGGCTTCGCGCTCCGCACGGGGCTGGCGGACACGACACTGCGCGTCGGCCACCGCCCCGAGGGCATCTGGGCGCCCGAATGCGGCTACGCGCCCGGCATGGAACACGACTACGCCGCCGCGGGGGTGCACCGCTTCCTCGTCGACGGGCCGTCCCTGCGCGGCGACACCGCCGCCGCCCGCACCGTGGGCGACTCGGACGTCGTGTGCTTCGGCCGCGACCTGGAGGTCACCTACCGGGTCTGGTCGCCGAAGGCCGGGTACCCGGGGCACAGCGCCTACCGCGACTTCCACACGTGGGCACACGAGGTGGGGCTCAAACCGTCGCGCGTCACCGGCAAGCACGTCGCGCCCGAGGACAAGGCGCCGTACGACCCGGCGCTGGCGGCCGACGCCCTGCGCACGCACGTCAAGGACTTCGTCGAGACCGTGGTGCGCAGGCTCAAGTCCCTCCGCGAACAGCACGGGCGCCCTGCCCTGGTGGTGGCCGCCTACGACACCGAGCTGTTCGGGCACTGGTGGCATGAAGGTCCACAGTGGCTCGAAGGAGTGCTTCGCGCGTTGCCCGAGGCGGGGGTGCGGGTCACGACCCTGCGCGGGGCGCTCGAGGCCGGGCACCTCGGCGGTCCTGTCGACCTGCCCGCGTCGTCCTGGGGCTCCGGCAAGGACTGGCGGGTGTGGGACGGCGAGCAGGTCGCCGACATGGTGCAGGCCAACGACGAGCTGCAGAAACGGCTGCTGGCACTCCCGGTGCCGGGGGCCGCGCGCGACACCGTGGCCGACCAGGCCGTCACCGAGGGGATGCTGGCGTTGTCGAGCGACTGGGCCTTCATGGTCACGAAGAACTCGGCCGCCGACTACGCGCGCAGGCGCGCCCGCGACCACACCCAGCGGTTCGACGCGCTCGCCGAGGCGTTGCACGCGGGTGCCCCCGACGCGCGACGCCTCGCCGAGCGCTACCGGGCGAGCGCACTGCCCTTCGGGCATCTGGACGCCCGCGACCTGCTCAGTCCGGCGAACCCGCGGCGATGACGGCGCGGTTGCGTTCGGCCACCACCGGCACGGCCACCTTGACCACTCTGCGGTCGTAGGTCAGCAGACCGTTGACCTCGTTCTCCACGTCGGTGACCTGGGTGTAGACGGCGCCGGACAGCCGGTCGCGCGCCAGCGCCTCCAGCTCGGTGCTCAGCTCCACGTAGCGCTCGGTGAGCCGGTCGCGGTCGGAGACCATCTCGTAGGCCATCGGCTCGCCGGGCCAGGTGTGGCCCTCGACGACGAGCCCGACACCGCCGAACTCGCCGTCCACCACGGCCCTGCGGTCGTCGGGCGCGAGTTCCGGCCGCCCGGGCCCCACGTACGTGTGGTCGTCGTACACGTCACCGGCTCCCGAGTCGGGGTGCGAGTGACAGCAGTTCACGCCGCTCGCGGCGACGACCACCCGAGCGGGGTCGAGCTCCTTGACCTCCTCGGTGATGCGCACGGTGTCGTACTCGCCCCAGCCCTCGTTGAACACCACCCAGACCACGAGGGAGGGGACGTTGCGCAGTTGGTGCAGCATCGCGCGCAACTCGGTCTCGAACCGCTCGCGTGCCACGGCGACGGGCGGAGGCTGCGGGCCGGGCGGATTGTCGAGGACCACCGGCAACGACGGCATGTCCTGCCACACCAGCAGCCCCAGCCGGTCGGCCCAGTGGTACCACCGCATCGGCTCCACCTTGACGTGCTTGCGCACGCTGTTGAAACCGAGCGCCTTGATGCGGTCGAGGTCGAAGCGCAGCGCCTCGTCGGTGGGCGCGGTGAAGATGCCGTCCGGCCAGTAGCCCTGGTCGAGCGGTGCGTTGAGGAAGACCGGCCGGTCGTTGAGCAGGATGCGAGGCGGCGACTCCGCCCCCGGCCTGCCGACACGGATCGTGCGCAACGCCGTGTAGCTCTCGACCTCGTCGAGCACGGTGCCGTCGTCGTCGACCACGCGCACCGTCACGTCGTAGAGGTGCGGGTGGTCCGGGCCCCACAGCTGCGGGTCGGGCACGTCGAGGCGCAGCCGCTCGCCGGGAGTGCCCCGGGCGGAGGCGACCTGCTCGCCGCCGAAGGCGACCGCGACGTCCACCGTCACCCCGGGACGTGCGCCCGCGACGTGGGCCACGAGGTCGAACCCGTGGAGGTCGGGCGTGAGGTCGAGGTCGGCGACGTGCGTGGCCGGCACCGCCTCCAGCCACACGGTCTGCCAGACACCCGAACAGCCGGTGTAGAGGATGCCGCCGGGCTGGTTGGCCTGCTTGCCGACGGCGAACGTGCCCCGGTTGCCGTCGTCGTCGGCCCGGACCAGGACCTCCTGCTCGGCGTCCGGCCGGAGCACGTCGGTGATGTCCACGGTGAAGGCGGTGAAGCCTCCCTCGTGCCGGGTGAGCAGCTGGTGGTTGACCCAGACGGTGGCGATCTGGTCGACCGCGCCGAAGTGCAGCAGCATCCGGCCTCCGCGCCATTCGGGCGGCACGTCGAACGTTCGGCGGTACCACATCTGCTCGTCGCGGCGGCCGATGCCGGAGAGCAGGGACTCGGGCGGATAGGGCACGAGGATGCGCTCGCCGCGGTGCACCTCGCCGGAGGCGTCGCGGCTCACGTAGTCCCAGAGCCCGTTGAGGCTCCGCCACGTCGGTCGGGTCAGTTGGGGGCGAGGGTGCTCGGGATGGGCGTTGTCGGGGCTCACCTGGTACGTCCACGGGGTCGTCAGCCCTGACGTCGTGGACGCTGTGGACGTCACGGACTTCGCTTCTTCGCTCATCCCCTCCGATGCTGGCACAGAAGAGGGACTGGCCGCCGCCGGCGAAGCGACCGGTGAGTAACCTCGCCATATGCGCGTGTTGATGCTGTCGTGGGAATACCCGCCGGTGGTGGTCGGAGGGCTCGCCCGGCACGTCCACGCGCTGGCCCGCCATCTGGTGCGCGGCGGGCACGAGGTGGTGGTGTTGTGCAGGCACGCCGCGGGCACCGACGCCGAGACCCACCCCACGACCGACGAGGTCGTCGACGGCGTCCGGATCGTCCGCGTCGCGGAGGATCCCCTGCACGTGACGTTCGAGCGTGACCTCGTGGCCTGGACCCTCTCGATGGGCCACGCCATGATCCGGGCGGGCACGGAGCTGTTCCGCACCTGGCGGCCCGACGTCGTGCACGCCCACGACTGGCTGGTCACGCAGCCCGCCATCGCGCTGGCCGAGGCGGCGGGCGTACCGCTCGTCGGCACGGTCCACGCCACGGAGGCGGGCAGGCACTCCGGCTGGCTGTCCCACCCGCTCAACCAGCAGATCCACTCCGTCGAGTGGTGGCTCGCCAACCGCGTCGACGCCCTGATCACGTGTTCCGAGGCGATGCGCCGCGAGGTGGCGCACCTGTTCGACCTCCGGGACGACGCGATCACGGTGATCCACAACGGGATCGAGGAGCGCGACTGGTGGGTGGGTCGCGACCACGTCGCCCGTGTCCGCTCGGCCCACAGCCCCGACGGTCCCCTGCTGCTGTTCTTCGGCCGCCTCGAATGGGAGAAGGGCGTGCAGGACCTGCTCGACGCCCTGCCCGAGATCCGGCGCAGGCATCCGGGCACCCGGCTCGTGGTGGCCGGCGCGGGACGGCACCGCGACGAGCTTGTGGCCCAGACCGTGCGCTTGTCGTTGGACGACGCCGTGGACTTCGTGGGACACCTGCCCGACGGCGAACTGCGCGCGGTCCTGGCGGCGGCGGACGCCGTGGTCCTGCCGAGCCGTTACGAGCCGTTCGGCATCGTGGCACTGGAGGCGGCAGCGGCCCAAGCTCCGCTGGTGGCCTCGACGGCCGGTGGGCTCGGGGAGCTCGTCGTCGACGGCGAGACCGGCCTCGCCTTCTCGCCCGGCGACGTCACGGGCATCGTGCGGGCGGTCGACCTCGTGCTGGCCGACGCCTCCGCGGCGTCGCGGCGAGCGCACGCGGCGCAGTCGCGGCTGGCGGCGGACTTCGACTGGTCCCGCATCGCCGAGGAGACCGTCCGGGTCTACCGCCGCACCAAGCCCGGGCCGCCGCAGACGCTCGGCCGCCCCAAGATCGCCACCGGCAACGCGTTCGAGCCGTAGACCCGGGCCGGAGCTCAGAACACCGGCAGCGCCAGGCCGCGCTCGCTGTCCGGCCGGGGTCCGAAGATCCTCCGTTCGGACTCCTCGATCGGGTAGTCGTTGATGCTGGCCTCGCGGCGGCGCATCAAGCCCTCGTCGGTGAACTCCCACAACTCGTTGCCGTAGCTGCGCCACCACTGTCCCGTGTGGTCACGGCTCTCGTACTGGAAGCGCACCGCGATGCGGTTGCCGCGAAAGCCCCAGAGTTCCTTGCGGAGCGCGTAGTCGAGCTCGCGTTCCCACTTCTCCGTCAGGAAGGCGACGATCTGCTCCCGGCCCACGAGGTGGCGGTCGCGGTTACGCCACACGGAGTCCTCGGTGTAGGCGAGCGCGACCCGCTCGGGATCGCGGGTGTTCCAGGCGTCCTCGGCAGCCTGGACCTTCTGCGCGGCCGTGTGTTCGTCGAAGGGCGGGAACGGAGGGCGTGATGTCATGACACCAGCGTAGAGAATGATCGTTCTCCATGCCAGAGTGAACCGCATGGACGTCGAGGAAGCGACACGCCGCGTGTTGGCCGCGGCCGAGGAACAGTTCTACGAGCGCGGCATCCAGGCCGTGGGGATGGACACCATCCGGTCGCGCTCCGGGGTGTCCCTCAAACGGCTGTACCAGTGCTTCCCGTCCAAGGACGACCTCGTGGCCACCTACCTGCGCCGCCGCGACACCCGGTGGCGTGCGGAACTCGCCGAGTACGTCCAGGCGCACGCCGACTCGGCCGAGGACAGCGTGCTCGCGGTGTTCGACTGGCTCGGGAAATGGTTCCACCGACCGGAGTTCCGCGGGTGCGCGTTCGTCAACTCCTTCGGGGAGCTCGGCGGCGTCTCACCCGTCGTCGCCGAGGTCGCACGCACGCACAAACAGGCCGTCGGCGAGTACCTGCGCCACCTCGTCGAGCCGCTCGGTGTGTCCGATCCGGACGGACTCGCCGCCCAGCTCGCCGTGCTGGTGGAAGGGGCGATGGTCCTCGCGGCCGTCACCGGCGACCTCGACGCCGCCGCCCGGAGCCGGGCCACCGCCGAGCTGCTCCTCGCCCACTCCCACTGACGGCGAAGGGACCGGAAGAGACGCCGCCCACCGGACTCCCGGTGGGCGGCGCCCCTCACGGCCCCCACAGCAGGCGCGCTGCTCCCTCGATGACCTCCGGCCGTTGTCCGGCAGCCAGGCGATCAGTTCTGCGTCGTCAGGTACCGAGCGTAGGCACCTGTCGTGAGGAAGCTCGGCAACCTGTCCGACAACGCCGTCTCGACGAAGATCTCCCGTGCCTCGGCCAGCCGGTTGTCCGGCCCGAGGTCGGCGTGCACGTCGGCGAGTTCGGCATCCAGCCACTCCGTCACCCGCTCGTGGGTGACCGCGGTGCCGTCGGTCAACTTGGTTCCGTTGTGGACCCACTGCCACACCTGGCAGCGGGCGATCTCGGCCGTGGCGGCGTCCTCCATGAGGTTGAAGATCGCCGCCGCTCCGGTACCCCGCAGCCACGCGTCGATGTAGCGCAGTGCGACGTTGATGTTCGACCGCACGCCCTGCTCGGTGACCTCGCCGCCCGCGCTCGCCACGTCGAGCAGGTCCTCGGCGGACACGACGACGTCCTCGCGCAGCTTGCCGAGCTGGTTCGGCCACCCGCCGAGCACCTCGTCGAACACCTCCCGGCAGACCGGGACCAGACCGGGATGGGCGACCCACGACCCGTCGAAGCCGTCACCGGCCTCGCGTTCCTTGTCCTGCCGAACCTTCTCCAGCGCGGTGGCGTTGACCTCCGGGTCGCGGCTCGGGATGAACGCCGCCATCCCGCCGATCGCGTGCGCGCCCCGCTGGTGACAGGTCCGCACCAGCAGTTCCGTGTAGGCCCGCATGAACGGCACCGTCATCGTGACCTGCGCCCGGTCCGGCAGGACGAAGTCCGCGCCGTGCGAGGCGAAGGTCTTGATGATGCTGAAGATGTAGTCCCAGCGGCCCGCGTTCAACCCGGCCGCGTGCTCGCGGAGTTCGTAGAGGATTTCGTCCATCTCGAACGCCGCGGTGATCGTCTCGATCAGCACGGTGGCCCGGACGCTGCCCCTCGGGATGCCGAGCTCCTCCTGCGCCAACACGAAGACGTCGTTCCACAGCCGCGCCTCGTGGTGGCTCTCCAGCTTCGGCAGGTAGAAGTACGGTCCGCTGCCCCGCGCGAGCAACTGCCGCGCGTTGTGGAAGAAGTAGAGCCCGAAGTCGACGAGACTGGCCGACACGGGACGGCCGTCGATCCGGATGTGCTTCTCCACCAGGTGCCAGCCGCGTGGCCTGGCGACGATCGTGGCCGGCTCGTCGCCGATCACGTACCGCTTGCCCCGGTCGGTGAAGTCGATGTTTCGCCGGATCGCGTCGTACAGGTTGAGCTGGCCCGACACGACGTTGTGCCACGTCGGCGACGTCGCGTCCTCGAAGTCGGCGAGCCACACCTTCGCGCCCGAGTTCAGCGCGTTGACCGTCATCTTCCGGTCGGTGGGGCCCGTGATCTCCACCCTGCGGTCTTCGAGACCGGGGGCGGGCTGGGCGACCTGCCAGGACGGGTCGCTGCGAATCCACCGGGTCTCCGGCAGGAAGCCCAGCGTCTCCTCCCCCGCGGCCAGCCGCTCCCTGCGTCGACGCCGAGCGTCGAGCAGTTCCCTGCGGCGGCCCGCGAAGGCGTTGTCCAACTTCGCGACGAACTCCAGCGCCGCCGGCGTGAGGATCTCGTCGTAGCGCTCGCGCATGGGACCGGCGACCTGCAGCCGGCCGTTCATCGTGTCAGCCATGTCTCGTCCCCTTCGAGCGGGTGACGCAGTTCGTCCTAGAACTGCTCTTCTTCGGTGGAGCCCGTCAGCGCCGTGGTGGAGCTCTCGGGGTTCAGGGCGGTGCTCACCAGGTCGAACCAGCCGGTGCCGACCTCGCGCTGGTGCTTCGTGGCGGTGTAGCCGCGGTCCTCGGCGGCGAACTCGCGCTCCTGGAGGTCGACGTAGGCGGTCATGCCCTCGTTTGCGTAGCCCTTGGCCAGGTCGAACATCGAGTAGTTCAGGGCGTGGAATCCGGCCAGCGTGATGAACTGGAACTTGTAGCCCATGTGGCCGAGCTCGCGCTGGAACTTCGCGATGGTCGCGTCGTCCAGGTGCTTCTTCCAGTTGAACGACGGCGAGCAGTTGTACGCGAGCATCTGGTTCGGGTGCTTGGCCTTGATCGCCTCGGCGAACTGGCGCGCGACCTCCAGGTCCGGGGTGGACGTCTCCATCCACAGCAGGTCGGCGTATTCGGCGTAAGCGAGGCCACGCTCGATGCAGGGCTCGATGCCGTTACGGACCTCGTAGAAGCCCTCCGAGGTACGGGTGCCCGTGAGGAACTTCCGGTCGCGCTCGTCGACGTCGCTGGTGAGCAGCGTCGCGGCCTGCGCGTCGGTGCGCGCGACGATCAGCGACGGCACGTTCAGCACGTCGGAGGCCAGACGAGCCGCGTTCAGCGTGCGCTCGTGCTGCTTGGTGGGGATGAGCACCTTGCCGCCGAGGTGACCGCACTTCTTCTCGGACGCGAGCTGGTCCTCCCAGTGCACGCCCGCGGCACCGGCGGCGATCATGCCCTTCATCAGCTCGAAGGCGTTGAGCGGGCCGCCGAAGCCGGCCTCGGCGTCCGCGACGATCGGCGCGAACCAGTCGATGTCGGTGTTGCCCTCGGCCCAGGTGATCTGGTCGGCGCGCGTCAACGCGTTGTTGATGCGGCGCACCACGGCGGGGACGGAGTTGGCCGGGTAGAGGCTCTGGTCGGGGTAGGTCTGGCCGGAGAGGTTGGCGTCGGCGGCGACCTGCCAGCCCGACAGGTAGATGGCCTTCAGCCCCGCACGGACCTGCTGGACGGCCTGGTTACCGGTCAGCGCACCGAGCGCGTGGATGTAGTCCTCGGTGTGCAGGAGGTTCCACAGCTTCTCGGCACCGCGGCGGGCGAGCGTGTGCTCCTCGACGACGCTGCCGCGCAGCTTGACCACGTCCGCAGCGGAGTAGGAGCGCTTCACGTCCTGCCAGCGGGGGTTGCTCTTCCACTCCTGCTCCAGGGCGGCCGCTTCCTGCTCCAAGCGGGTCTGCTTCTCCGTCATCGCTTTCACTCCAACTTTGCGAACGTTGCGATCACTCGCCTGTTAACGGCGACCATGACATGCGCTGCACAAACAACACCAGAGCTCCAACTTGCGAAGTTGTGCGAATTTCTCGTAGCATCCTGTGAACGTTGCGAATGCCCATGTTCACAACGCCGTGCAATCCGGGATCTTGACCGTTTCCGGACAGGAAATCCTTCACAAGGGATTCGATTCAGTGGACAAGACTTTCGCCGGAGCGCGGCTCCGCCACCTCAGGCAGAGCCGCTCGATGAGCCAGGCCGACCTGGCCCGGCTACTCGAAATCTCGCCCAGCTACCTCAACCAGATCGAGCACAACACCCGGCCGCTGACCGTTCCGGTACTGCTGCGCATCACCGAGGCGTTCGGGGTCGACGCCGAGTTCTTCGCCGACAACGACACCTCCCGGCTCGTGGCCGACGTCCGGGAAGCCCTGCTCGACGAGTCCGTGGGAGCCGACGTCTCCCCCGGCGAGATCAACGACCTCGCGAAGAACCTTCCCTCGGTGGCCGAGGCGCTGGTCAAACTGCACCGCAGCTACCGCAATGCGGTCGAGACCACGGCCGCCCTTGTCACGGAGGACGGTCGCGGCGTCCACGGCAGCCCCGCCGCCCCCCTGCCCCACGAGGAGGTGCGCGACTTCTTCTACGAACGCGAGAACTACGTGGGCGAGCTCGACGAGCGCGCCGAGAAGATGTACCGCGAGCTGGGTCTGCGCCGCGACGAGATCCGCAACGGCCTGCGGGACCGGCTGGCCGAGCACTACGGCGTCACCGTCACCAGCGAAGGACTCAACCTCGCCGCGGGCGAACAGCACCGCTACGAACCCGAGGGAAAGATCCTCCGGATGGCGCCGACCCTGCGCATCGGCCAGCAGACGTTCCGCATGGCCTCACAGATCGCGCTGCTGGAGTACGACGACCTCATCACCGAACTCGCCGACTCGTGGGCGTTCTCCGGGCCGCCCGCGCGCTCCCTGGCGCGCGTCGGGCTGGCGAACTACTTCGCGGGCGCGTTGATCCTGCCCTACCGCGACTTCCACAGCGCCGCCGAACGGTTCCGCTACGACATCGAGCTGCTCTGCGAACACTTCGGGGTCGGCTTCGAGACGGTGTGCCACCGGCTCTCGACCCTCCAGCGCCCCAAACTGCGCGGCATCCCGTTCTCGTTCGTGCGCGTCGACCGCGCGGGCAACATGTCGAAACGCCAGTCGGCCGCCGGTTTCCACTTCTCCCGGGTCGGCGGCGCGTGTCCGCTGTGGATCATCTACGAGGCGTTCACCCGCCCCGGGAAGGTGCTCAGCCAGGTCGCGACACTGCCCGACGGCAAGGGCTACTTCTGGATCGCGCGCACCGTCTCCCGCAACATCGGCGGGCACGGGAGTCCGGGCAAGATGTTCTCGGTGGGGCTGGGTTGCGAACTCCGCCACGCGCACCGGCTCGTGTACTCGTCGGGCCTGAACCTCGACGACCGGACCGCCGCCACCCCCATCGGCATCGGCTGCAAGGTGTGCGAGCGTCCCGCGTGTCCGCAGCGGGCGTTCCCGACGATCGGCAAGCAGTTGACGGTGGACGAGAACACCAGCACGTTCGTCCCCTACCCCGCGGTGCCCAAGCCGGAAGCCTGAGCCCCACCTCGCGCACCGGGCCGGACCGGGCCTCGGTGCGCGAGGACGCCGCGGCTACCGGGGCGAGGACACCGCCGCCTCCGCGATGGCGTCACTGCCGATGCTCGGCCCACGCGGCGGGATCGCGTCGTAGTCCGCCGGGTCGAGCGTGTCCACCCGACCGCTGGCGAGCGCGGACAGCATGCCGTCGAGGCCGATGTAGACGGAACGGGTGAGCACCGCCCGGTACTGCTGTCCGAGCGTCTGCGTCTGCCCGCGGACCTCGAACAGCACCGTGCCACTCCCGTTCAGCGCGAACGCCCCGAGGCCCGTGCCCGGCAGGTTGGTGTCCTGCGGATAGAGCGTCACGTTGCCGAACAGCGGCCGGTTGTTCGCCGCGCCCTGCAGCGCGTTGTAGACGGCCACGTTGAGGCGCTTGGAGTAGTCCAGGTCGTAGTCCGCCGCGTACTGCTCGTACCCGGGCATGGTGGCCGGGTCGTCGACGAACTTGCCCGAGATCGACAGCGTCACGAACTCGTCCGGGTCGTCCGGCATCACGTAGCAGGCACCCTGGTGGTGCAGGTCGACATAGGTGTCGACCGTGCCGAACTCCGCCGTGAGCCCGCGGTAGACGTCGCGCACCGTCCGGCTCTCCGGCGTCAGGTACCAGCCGGTGGACGCCGAGTCGCCCGGGAAGTCCTCCGCGCGCGGCACGTAGTTCAGGTCCGGGTGGTAGTCACGGTTGGTGTCGAACCCGGGCCGCTCGGAGTAGTCGTCGCCCTGCAGCGTTCCGGTGTAGTAGTTCCACGCGGGCTCGCTGCCGCGCAACTGCGGGAACCGGGCCGTCGCCTCCGCCCACGTCATGTCGTTGCCACGCCGGTCGAGCTCCGCGCCGTCCGGGTTCATCTTCGGGATCGCGACGATGGTCAGCTCGTCGAGCCAGCGCTTCGCCTTCGCCGAGTCGCTGGTGGACAGCCAGTCCAGCAGGTCGAGGATCGCGTCGGTGCCGGTCTTCTCGTTGCCGTGGATCTCGCTGGTGATCAGCACCGCCTTAGGACCCGTACCCACGCGCGCACTCCAGATCTCGCGCCCGCGGTTGCTCATCCCGACCTGCTCGACCTCCACCCGGCCGTCGCTGTTGCGTTCGATGCGGTCGAGTTCGATGCCGAGTTCACGGTGATCGGTGAACTCGTTGATCGGCAGGTCGCGCGGCTCGTCGCTGCACTCGGTCGCGAACGTGAGGTCGGACGGTTGAGGGCGGTCGAGCTGTGTCGAGTAGGCGGGGAGGTCGGACGTGTCGGTCGGGCCGGCGACGGCCGGGGACGCGGGCGCGAGCAACGCGACGATCCCGGCTCCGGCCAGCACCGCACGTGTGGAACGTCTGAATGCTGCCACGAGCGACTCCAGGTCAGCAGGGACTACCCCTTCGCGGAGTAATCGGCTCATCACGGACGAAAGTTAGTTCTAGCAACGAACGACCTGTCCGCAAAAGGGCCGCCGCCGGATAGGTCCGATTCCGCCCGGCTCGAAAACCACCGTGTCCGCGAGTTGCGTACGCGTGTCCGCACTTCCCGTACGCGTGTCCGCGCCTCCCGCACGCGTGTCCGCGTGTCCCGTACGCGTGTCCGCAGCTTGAGGCGCGACCCCGCTCAGAGCACGGACGCCTGCCGGCTCCAGGTGTTGGCTGCCTGCTCTCGTTCGCGCCACCGATCACCGAAGACGCGTACCTCACGTGCGATGACGCGTACGTGAGACGCGAACACCCGTACGCAACTCGCGGACACGATGTTCAGGGGTCAGGCTTCGCCGAGGGTCTTCTTCAACGCCTTGTTCGCCTTGCGGGCCATGTCCTTGACGGCCTCGCGGCGTTCGGCGTCGGCCTCGTAGTCGGCCCTGCGGTCGCGGACGACGCGCGCCGGCGAGCCCACCGCGATGCCGTAGTCGGGGATGTCGCCCCGCACCACGGCGTGGGCCCCGAGCACGCACCCCCGACCCACCCGGGTGCCGCGCAGCACCGACACCTTCGTGCCGATCCAGGTGTCCGGGCCGATGCGCACGGGCGATTTCACGATGCCCTGGTCCTTGATCGGCCGCGTGATGTCGGTGGTGACGTGGTCGAAGTCGCAGATGTACACCCAGTCGGCCACGAGCGTCGCCGCGCCGATCTCGATGTCGAGGTAGCCGTTCACCACGTTCTGCCTGCCGAACACGGCCTTGTCGCCGATCCGGAGCGAGCCCTCGTGGCAGCGGATGGCGTTGCCGTCGCCGATGTGCACCCAGCGCCCGATCTCCATGCGCCCGTAGCCGGGACGGCAGTGGATCTCGACGTTGCGGCCGAGGAACACCATGCCGCGCAGCACGATGTGCGGGTTGGCCAGGCGGAACTTGAGCAGTCGCCAGTACCGGACGAGGTACCAGGAAGTGAAGGCGCGGTTGCGCCACACCCAGCGCAGCGAGTCCGCTGTGAGGAACCGAGCCTGCTGGGGATCGCGCCGCGACCGGCGCCACGCCTGCACCCGCGAGAGCACGGGAGAACCCCACATCGACGTCATGGGGAGGAACCGTAACGTGTGGCGTGGAGCGAGGAACGAGGGAGTGTGGCGCGTGGTGACCAAGCTCGTGATCGACACCGACCCGGGAGTGGACGACGCCTTCGCGATCGCACTCGCGGCGCTGAGCGAGGACGTCGAGCTGCTCGGTGTGACGACGGTGTTCGGCAACGTGGGCCTCGACAACACGACGCGGAACGCGCGCCGGGTCCTCGCGTTGTGCAAGCGCGGTGACGTGCCGGTGGCCGAGGGCGCCGCTCGTCCGCTCGTGCATCCGCATCCCCACAGGGCCCGCTACGTGCACGGCGTCGACGGGCTGTCGGGGCGTTCCGCGGCGCTGCCGGAACCCGAACGTCCGGTGGAACGCGGCGGCGCCGTGCGGTTGCTGGCGCGGCTGCTGGAGGACTCCGACGACCCGGTCACCATCGTGCCCATCGGGCCGTTGACGAACATCGCGACGCTGCTCGCCGCCCGGCCCGACCTGCACCACAAGATCGCGCGGGTGGTGATCATGGGCGGCGCGCTCCTGCACGGCAACACGAGCGCGGCGGCCGAGTTCAACATCTGGAGCGACCCGGAAGCCGCGCAACGCGTCCTCGGTGGCGGCGAGGTGCCCTGCGTGCTGGTGCCGATGGATTTGACCTACCGGTGCGCGGTCGACCGGGCCTGGCTGGACGCGCTCGCCGCCTCCGGTCCCGTGGGCGCCGCGCTCACCGCGTTGACGCCCGACTACCTGGCCCACTACCGCAAGGCGCTGGGGTGGGACGGGATGGTGCTGCATGACGCGGTGGCGGTCGCGGAGGCGATCTCCCCGGGCATTCTGCGGACGGAGGCGGTGCCGGTGGCGGTGGAGACGTCGTTCGGCCCGGCCCGCGGCGCGACGCTCGTGGACCAGCGGCGTCCGGAACTGCGTGCGGACACCGAGGTGCCCGAGACCGGCGCCCCGGTCAGCGTGGCGGTGGACACCGACGTGGACGCGTTGCGGACGTTCTTCGCGGAGCGGCTCACGCTGAGCTGATCGGGCCACTCGACCGGGCAGGTTCGCGATCTCCCCCGTCTCGGGTATGTCCTCACGCACCGTGGCCGTTCGCTCCTTATGCTGTGCACATGAGTGCGCGCGGCGGGCCACGGAACAGGCGACTGGTGATCGCGGCGGTCGCGGCAGCGGTGGTGGCGGTCGCCGTCGTGGTCGTCGCCCTGCGGTTCGGTCCTCAGGGCGCCGAGGGGACCGCCGCCTCACAACCGGCCCCCCGAACGTCGTCGTCCTCCTCGCAGTGGACGGAGCCGGGCACGCCCACGAGCACCGCTCCCCCGGCGTCCTCGGTGCCCGCGGACTCGGGTCTGACGTTCGAGAAGTGGGTCGACGACGTCGCCGACTGGCTCGACATCCCGCGCCGGGCGATGTACGCGTACGCGACCGCGACGGTGACGCTCGACGAGGAGCGACCGGACTGCAATCTCTCGTGGGTCACCCTGGCGGGTGTCGGCCGCACCACCACGAACCACGGCCGGGTCGAGGGCGCCGGCGTCACCGACACGGGCGAGATGTCGAAGCCCCTCGACACGGTCGAGGTGCGCGACTTCGCCGGTGAGGTGGTCTCCGAGCCGGGGGCGGCGGGACCGTTGCAGCTCTCACCCACGGTGTGGGAGCGGTTCAAGGCGAGCCCGGACGGCGACGAGCCCGACATCCAGAACATCGACGACGCCGCGTTGACCGCGGGTCGAGCCCTCTGCGACGGCGGGCGCGATCTCTCCGCCGGTGACGACTGGCTGGCCGGTGTCGCGGCGCTGCAGGACCAGCCGCTGTTCCTGCACCGGGTGCTGGCCACGGCCAACGTCTACGGCACGGTCGGTCAGAGCCGCACCAAGCCGAACGCCACCGCGCTGAAGGCGGTCACGTTCGCCATCGACAAGATCGGCCTGCCGTACGTGTGGGGCGGCAACGGCACCGAGAAGGGCGACGCCGGGTTCGACTGCTCCGGCCTGACCACCGCCGCGTACGCCGAGGCGGGTGTCGAGCTCATGCGCACGGCGCACACGCAGTACCACAGCGTGCCGATGGTGGACCGCGGCGACGACCTGCAGCTGGGCGACCTGATCTTCTTCGGCGACCCGGGCACCAAGATCCACCACGTCGGCATCTACATCGGCAACGACCAGATGATCGACGCGCCGACGTTCGGCCAGGCCGTCCAGGTGCACAACTACCGCAAGCCGGGCGACAGTTACGCGGGGGCGGGCAGGCCCACGGCCGCGTAGCGGCGGTCGTTTCTCCGGCCGCCCTGAGGTCAGGTGCTGGAGACGAGTTCGGCGAGAAGGTCCCGGATGCGACGGTCGATTTCGTCGCGGATCGGACGGATCTCATCGATTGACTTCCCGGCGGGGTCGTCGAGTTGCCAGTCGAGGTAGCGCTTGCCGGGAAAGACGGGGCAGGCGTCGCCGCAGCCCATCGTGACGACGACGTCCGCCGCCCGCACGGCGTCGGTGGTCAGCAACTTGGGCGACGCTGCGGACAGGTCCAGGCCGAGCTCGTGCATGGCTCGGCTGACGGCGGGGTTGATGTCGTCGGCGGGAGCGGAACCGGCGGAGCGGACGACGATCCGGCCTTGCGCGTGGTGTTCGAGCAGCGCCGCCGCCATCTGGGAGCGTCCGGCGTTGTGGACGCAAACGAAGAGAACTTCCGGCTTGGCGGTCACGATGCCTCCGTGGTCGAAGCGGTGAAACGGCGGCGCAGAGCGAGTGAGACGTAGACGAGCGCGACGAGGACCGGCACCTCGATGAGAGGCCCGACCACTCCGGCGAGCGCCTGTCCGCTGGCGGCGCCGAAGGTGGCGATCGCAACGGCGATGGCGAGCTCGAAGTTGTTGCCCGCGGCGGTGAACGCCAGCGTGGTGGTACGGGCGTAGTTCAACCCGGCGGCCTTGCCGACGGCGTAGGAGACGGCCCACATGATCGCGAAGTAGGCGAGCAGCGGCAATGCGATGCGGACGACGTCGAGCGGGCGGGACGTGATCTGCTCCCCCTGCAGGGCGAACAGGATCACGATGGTGAACAGCAGCCCGTACAACGCGACCGGCCCGATTTTCGGCAGGAACCGGGCTTCGTACCAGTCGCGTCCTTTGGCACGTTCGCCGAGCCGCCGGGTCAGATATCCGGCCACGAGTGGGATGCCGAGGAAGACCAGCACGTTCGCGGTGATCTGCCAACCGGACACCGCGAGGTCGGTCTGCGGCAGGCCGAGCCAGCCCGGCAGCACCGACAGGTAGAACCAGCCGAGCGCCCCGAACATGATCACCTGGAAGACGGAGTTGAGAGCGACGAGCACGGCGGCGGCCTCACGGTCTCCGCAGGCGAGGTCGTTCCAGATGACGACCATGGCGATGCACCGGGCAAGCCCCACAATGATCAAACCGGTGCGGTATTCGGGCAGGTCGGGCAGCAGCAGCCAGGCGAGGGCGAACATCAACGCCGGACCGAACAGCCAGTTGAGCACCAGCGACGACAGCAGGAGCTTGCGGTCGCCGGTGACAGTATCGAGCCGGTCGTAGCGAACCTTCGCCAACACCGGATACATCATCACCAGCAGTCCCAGCGCAATCGGTAGCGAGATCCCGTCGATGGCCACGGCGTTGAGCGCGCCCTCGAGACCCGGAACCCAGCGTCCGGCGAGCAGACCGACCACCATCGCAGCGGCGATCCACACCGGCAGGAATCGGTCGAGGCCCGACAGCTTCGCCACGACGGCCGACTGAGTCGTGTCGGCGGTGCTCACGCGGTCGCCACCCCCGCCTCGCCGGGTGTCAGTACCGCCGACAGGCGGGCGAGAACCTCCGGATGCACGCGGTAGTAGACCCAGGTACCTCGCCGCTGACCGGTGATCAGACCCGACTCACGCAGCACCTTCAGGTGGTGGGAGATCGTCGGTCCGCTGAGGTCGAAGGCATCGGTCAGATCGCAGACGCACACCTCTCCTCCGGCGCGGGAGGCGATCAGGGACAGCAGCCGCAGCCGCACGGGGTCGGCCATCGCCTTGAACAGCCGGGACAGCTCCACGGCCTGCTCGTCGGTCAGGGGTTCCCGGGCCAGAGGTGAACAGCAGGCGTCCATCGCCGCCACCGGCAGCTGTTTCGACATGCTTCTATCTTGACATTCTTCGAATCAAGGGAGCAAGCTGGATCTCGCCTGTTTCGACGAACATCTATCCAAGGAGGAACGATGTCGCGCGTTCAGCTCGCACTGCGAGTCGGCGACCTGCCGAAGTCGATCGAGTTCTACTCGACGCTCTTCGACACCGAGCCCGCCAAGCGGCGGCCCGGCTACGCGAACTTCGCCATCACCGAGCCGCCGCTGAAGCTGGTCCTGCTCGAAGGCGAGCCCGGTCAGAGCACGGTGCTGGACCACCTCGGTGTGGAGGTGGAGTCGACCGAGCAGGTCGACCAGGCCACCACGCGGCTGACCGGCGAGGGCCTGCGGACGCTGGTCGAGAACGGCACCACGTGCTGCTACGCCCGGCAGGACAAGGTCTGGGTGCACGGCCCGGGCGGGGAACCGTGGGAGGTCTACACCGTGACCGGCGACTCGACCACGTTCGGCGCGGACGCCGCCACCACGGACACCTGCTGCGCCTGACCCGCGACTCAGCCCCCGACGTACTCCGCGAGGTGCCGACCGGTGAGCGTGCTGCGCGCGGCCACGAGGTCGTGCGGTGTGCCCTCGAAGACGATCCGGCCGCCGTCGTGACCGGCGCCGGGACCGAGGTCGATGATCCAGTCGGCGTGCGCCATCACCGCCTGGTGGTGCTCGACGACGATGACCGACTTCCCCGAGTCGACGAGCCGGTCGAGCAGACCGAGCAGGTGCTCGACGTCGGCCAGGTGCAGGCCGCTGGTCGGCTCGTCCAGGATCAGCACCCCGCCGTCGGCGGCCATGTGCGTGGCCAGCTTGAGCCGCTGCCGCTCACCGCCCGACAGGGTCGTGAGCGGCTGGCCGAGCGTGAGGTAGCCGAGCCCGACCTCGGAGAGGCGCTGCAGGATCCGGTGCGCGGCCGGGATGCGCGCCTCGCCGTCGGAGAAGAACTCCTCCGCCTCGGCCACCGACATCACGAGCACCTCACTGATGTCGCGCCCGCCCAGCCGGTACTCCAGCACCGACGTTTGGAACCGCTTGCCCTCGCACTCCTCACAGGGGACCGGGACACCGGCCATCATCGCGAGGTCGCTGTAGAGGACGCCCGCGCCTCCGCAGTTCGGGCACGCACCCTCCGAGTTGGCACTGAACAGGCCCGGCTTCACCTTGTTGGCCTTCGCGAAGGCCTTCCGGATCGGGTCGAGCAGTCCGGTGTAGGTGGCCGGGTTGCTGCGCCGGGATCCCTTGATCGGGCTCTGGTCGATCGACACCACGCCCGCGTCGGCGGGTATCGAGCCGTGCACGAGCGAACTCTTGCCGGAGCCGGCGACCCCGGTGACGACCACGAGCGTCCCCAGCGGGATGTCGACGTCCACGTTCCGCAGGTTGTTCGCCGTCGCCCCTCGGATCTCCAGCGCCCCCGTGGCCGTGCGCACGCTGTCCTTGAGCCGGGCCCGGTCGTCGAGGTGCCGTCCGGTGAGGGTGTCGCTCGCGCGCAACCCGTCGAGAGAGCCTTCGAAGCAGATCCGGCCGCCGTCCGTGCCCGCCCCGGGCCCGAGGTCGACGACGTGGTCGGCGATCGCGATCGTCTCCGGCTTGTGCTCGACGACGAGCACCGTGTTGCCCTTGTCCCGCAGTCGCAGCAGCAGCGCGTTCAACCGCTGGATGTCGTGCGGGTGCAGGCCGATGGTGGGCTCGTCGAAGACGTAGGTGACGTCGGTGAGCGACGAACCGAGGTGGCGGATCATCTTGGTGCGCTGCGCCTCACCACCCGAGAGCGTCCCCGACGACCGGTTGAGCGACAGGTACCCGAGACCGATCTCCACGAACGAGTCGAGTGTGTGCTGCAGCTTCGTCAGCAACGGCGCCATCGTCGCCCGGGCGCCGCCTCCCTCGGATGCGGCGAGACCTCGCACCCATTCGGCCAGATCGCTGATCTGCATCGCGCACGCGTCGGCGATGCTGATGCCGTCGATCTTCGACGAACGCGCCTTCTCGCTGAGCCGGGTGCCGTCGCACTCCGGGCACACCGCGAACGTCACCGCCCGGTCGACGAACGCCCGGATGTGCGGCTGCATCGACTCGCGGTCCTTGGACAGGAACGACTTCTGGATCTTCGGGATCAGGCCCTCGAAGGTGAGGTTGACGCCCTCGACCTTGACCTTGGTCGGCTCCTTGTACAAGAAGGCGTCGAGCTCCTTCTTCGTGAAGTCGCGGATCGGCTTGTGCGGGTCGAAGAAGCCCGACTCGGCGTAGAGCCGCACCGTCCAGAAGCTGTCCGACTTCCAGCCGGGGATCGTGAACGCGCCCTCGGCGATCGACTTCGAGTCGTCGTAGAGCTGGGTGAGGTCGATGTCGGACACCGAACCCATGCCCTCGCAGCGCGGGCACATCCCGCCGGTGACGCTGAACTCGCGCCGCTCCTTCACCGTCCTTCCGGCCTTCTCCATCGTCACCGCACCGGCTCCGCTGACCGACGCGACGTTGAACGAGAAGGCCTGGGGCGAGCCGATGTGCGGCTCCCCGAGCTTGCTGAACAGGATGCGCAACATCGCACCGGTGTCGGTGACCGTGCCGACGGTGGAGCGGGGGTTGGCGCCGATGCGCTCCTGGTCGACGATGATCGCGGTGGTCAGTCCGTCCAGGACGTCGACGTCCGGGCGCGCCATCTGCGGCATGAAACCCTGCACGAACGCGCTGTAGGTCTCGTTGATCAGTCGCTGTGACTCGGCGGCGATGGTGCCGAACACGAGGGAGCTCTTACCCGAGCCGGAGACACCGGTGAACACGGTCAGACGCCGTTTCGGGATCTCGACGCTGAGGTCGACGAGGTTGTTGACGCGGGCGCCGTGCACGCGGATGACGTCGTGGCGATCGGCGGCAGGGACCGCAGACGAGGTGTCGGGCTGCGGTTCCGTCGTCGTGCTCATCGGTGGCTCCTCCCCTCGGCGGCGGGCGTCGTGGCGCCGAGGCTCGAACGGTGGTCGACCCGCAGCGGGTGCGCGCGGGTCCGGATGGGGTGCCGGGTGCGGTCAGCGCTGCTCGAAGATGCGGACCATGTTGCCCGCCGGGTCGCGGAACGCGCAGTCGCGAACGCCCCACGGCTGGTCGGTCGGCTCCTGGACGACCTCGGCATCCCCCGCCTGCAGCGTGGAGAAGGTGGCGTCGAGGTCCTTCGTGGCCAGGTTGATCCCGGCGTAGGTGCCCTTGGCCATCATCTCGGCGATGGTGCGGCGCTCGTCCTCGGTGATGCCGGGGTCGGCGGCGGGCGGGTGCAGCACGATGGACGTGCCGGGCTGGCTCGGCGGTCCCACCGTGATCCAGTGCATGCCGTTGTACTCGACCTCGTTGCGCACCTCGAAGCCGAGCGTGTCGCGATAGAACGCGAGCGAGGCCTGCGGGTCGGTGTGCGGCAGGTAGGTCTGGTGAATCGTGATGTCCGTGGTTGTCATGGCGATGACGCTATTGCGCCGCGACCTCCGACGCTTCTCGATTCCTGACCGGTCTGGTGACCCGCTTCGCCACACACGGCGCCATCCCGTCCACCCTGCCCACCGCGTCCCGCCGGTAGACGCTCGGCGGCACTCCCACGAGTTCGGTGAACCGGCTGCTGAACGTGCCCAGGGACGAGCATCCGACGGCGAAGCAGACCTCGGTGACGCTGAGGTCTCCGCGCCGCAGCAACGCCATCGCCCGCTCGATCCGCCGTGTCATGAGGTAGGAGTACGGCGACTCGCCGTAGGCGCGCCGGAACTGGCGGCTGAGGTGCCCGGCCGACATGTTCACGCCGCGAGCGAGCGCCTCGACGTTCAGCGGCTGGGCGTACTCGCGATCGATCCGGTCGCGCACGCGGCGCAGCAGGGCGAGGTCGCGCAGGTATCGCGCCGACGCCGCCTCCCGCGTCCGTGCCGCAGGCGATGAGTCCGTGGTCACAACCCGAAATGCTACGGCGGGCACCGACAGAGCCGCATCGGACGGCGACTCTGCCGGGCTGGGCCTAGGCCAGTCGCGACCAGAGGTCGAGGTGGTGCTCGGCGACGTAGTCGACGCCACCGATCCGCACGGGTGCCAGCGACTGCACGTGCCCGGTGCCGAGATCGGGCCACGGCGGCAGGTCGGCACGGGCAGGGTCGCCGGACTCGGCGAAGGCCGCCCAGTACCGGTTCAGGCACTCTCCCCACTCGCGCTGAGCGGTCGGCGGCGTCGGCACACCGGCGAGGTCGAACTGATACGCCAGCTCGCTGCCGTGCTGGGCGCCCCCGGGAAAACCGGGCACCGGGACCGGTGCGGGCGCGTCGCGGTCGGCGAACTCGTAGAACCAGGTCGGGGTGTGGGCGGCGAAGGCCTGTCCCAGTTCCCAGGCGGGCCAGGCCCAGGCACGGTCGGTGCAGAGGCGCGCCCACGCGAGACTCGGCGTCGTGTCGGCGGGCAGCGGATACCGCGCGGCGACCTCGTCCGCCGCGGCACCGAACGCCTCGCCGAGCATGCGCGGGTAGTCCCCGGCCGTGACCGGCCTGCCGACCGCGTCGGCGAAGAGCGCGACGAAGAACCGCGCCTCGTCGCGCGTGGTGCCGAGCAGCACCGGCACGCGGGAGAACCGCCCGCTGGTGATCGCCACGGCGGGTGACTCGGGCAGCACCGCACCACCGAAGGCCGGACGGATGAACGCGTCCGACACCGTCAGCAGCTCGCCCACGGGCACCGCGCGCAGCTGCGCGAGTGCCGCCTCGGCATCGCTGCCGGGCCGCACCCATCCCCGCTCCTCGGCGACGGCGGCACCGAGTCGCTCCACCTCGGCCACCGGCGACCACATCGGCGGGAGCGCCGGGCCGCCGGGGATGAACGTGTGCGCGGGCGTGGGGCCGAGCATCCCGAAGGGACTCTGGAGCACGGCGCGGTGGAACAATCCGGCCGACCCCGGCGCGGTGAGGTGGGCCGCGACCTGCAACGCGCCGTGCGAACTGCCCGCCAGCGTGACGTTGCCCGGGTCGCCGCCGAACCGGGCGATCTCCCGCCGCACCCAGCGCAGAGCCGCCTGCTGGTCCTGCAGGCCGAACGTTGCGCCGTCGGCCAGGCCCGGATGACCGAAGTACGACAGCACCCCGAGCCGGAACTGGGGTGTCACGACGACGACCTCGCCCGTGACCGCGAGGCGTCCCGCGTCGTACACGGCGCCGCTGCCGTTGGTGCCGCCACCGCCGTGCAGCCACACCAGCACGGGCCGTTTCCTCGTCGCCGAGGCGGGGACGGTGACGTCGAGGGTCAGGCAGTCCTCGTCGAGGGAGTCGGCCTCGGTGAACGACTGCGCGAGCTGGGGCGCGGGCGCCGCGGGCGTGGTCGCGTCGCGGACACCGGCCCACGGCTCGACCGCTGTGGGTGCTCGCCACCGCCGTTCGCCCACGGGAGCCGCCGCGTACGGGATGCCGTGGAAGGTCAGGTGACCGTCCCGTCGCCGCCCCCGCACGGCGCCACAGCCCAGCGTCACCGTCACGTTTCCGTTCGTCGCGTACACAGTGACAGTATGAGCATATTGTCAACGGCAGGGTGAGCGGTCCCTGTGTCGCGCGCACGCCCCGGTGAAGACCGTGCCGACGGCCCGCGCCAGCACGTCGCGAGCGGGGAAGGAGTCCGCGCCCGACAGCACCACCTGGTCGGCCAGCCCCTGCACGGTCGCGAGGATGGCGCGGGCCGCCAAGGGCGCGTCCACACCGGAGTCGACCTCGCCGCACGCCTTGCCGGCCTCCACCACCGCCGTGACGTACGCGAGCAGGTCGCCACCCGCCCGCCGCGCGACGTCGGCGAGCTCGGCGTGGTGCAGCGCCTGGGCCTGTAGTCCCTGGCGGACGCGGTATTCGAGGTCGCGTTCGGCATCGAGGGGCAGCAGCTCGGCCAGGCTGTCGAGCAACACCCGCGCGGACGGAAGACCGGCGGCCTCACCGCTGCGCACCCGGGCCCGCACGCGCTCGCTCAGGCGGGCCGCGGCGTCGTCGTAGGCGAAGCGCAGCAGGGCGTCCTTGCTCACGAAGTAGTGCTGGATGAGCCCGACCGACACCCCCGCCTCGGTCGCCAGCCGCGAGAACGAGACCGCGGCGAACCCTTCCGCGGCGAGAAGGCGCTGGAACGCCCGCGCGATCCGGTGACGCCGCTCATCGTGATCGACAATCCGAGGCATGACGGTTATCGTACATCCATATTGTCAACCGCCACCTCCGGTGAGGAGCCCACCATGCGCGACGCGCTGCGCCGCGACCTGACCGCCGCCCTCAAAGCTCGCGACCGCGTCGCGATCGACGCACTGCGTTCCGCGCTCGGAGCGCTCGACAACGCCGAAGCCGTCCCCGTCGACCACGCCGCGATCCGAGGTGGCGAGCCGAGCAGCGAGCACATCGCCGGCGCGGCCTCCGGTGTGGGCTCCACCGAGAGCCGCCGCCGGGAACTCACCGAGGCGCAGGTGCGGTCGATCGTTCGGCAGCAGGTGGACGAACGGCAGGAAGCCGCGACCGAGTACGACCGGTTGGGCCGCACCGACCACGCCGAGCGGCTCCGCGCCGAGGCCGACGTGCTGGACCGGCATCTGAGCTGAAGCGACACCCGGTCAGCGCGCCGGCGCGCCGCGCACCCGCAGCGACGACAGCAGCTCCGCCGTCGCCTCCTCGACGGCGTCGACGGCTCGCTCGAACACCTCGGCGTTGTGGGCCGCGGGACGCTGGAAGCCCGACACCTTGCGCACGTACTGCAGCGCGGCAGCCCGGATGTCGGCGTCGGTGACGCCCTCCGCGAACGGCGGACGCAGGGTCTTGATGTTTCGGCACATACGCCCAGTGTCGCGCTTCCTCCGACATCGGCGCTGCGCGATCTCGATCGGATCGGCCGTTCGTCTCGCCCCGCGCCGCGACACGGGGGCCAGGTGTTAGGTTCAGGCGCTCTTCTCTATCTTCACTGTCCGACGAACAACCAGGAAGGCGTGACGTGTCCCCGCAACGTTCCCCTCGGCGACCTCAGGCGTGGATCCCCCTCGGTGTCGTGGCCGCGGCGATTCCCGCCACGGTGCTCACGAGTGTGCTGTGGCCGGCAGAGGACACGGCCCAACCGCCCGCCGTCACCAGTCAGGTGCCCGAGCCCACGCCGACGTCGACAGCGCCAAGCCCGGCCGAGGAATCCGACGGGGCGACACCGACCTCGACGACGAGCACCACACCGCCCGCCCCGACCTCCGAGGAACCGGCTCCGCGTCCCGCGACGCCCGCCGACGACGCCGTGGCGGTGGCCGACCAGCCCGCTCCCGCCGAGGCGATGAGCAGGGAGGAGATGCTGCGGTCCCGCGTCATGACCCCGGTGCCCAGGCCGCCGGTGACGCCGAACTACTCCCCCGACGTCCAGCGGCAGTTCGAGCAGCAGGACGAGGTGATCGACCTCGGCACGATCCACCCCGAGGGACAGGGCCCGGACGAGCAGCCCTACCAGCCCTGACCGGGCGGCGGCACGGACGCGAGCTCCCCGGCGTCGTGCTCGTCCGGGATGCGCTCGGCCCGGCACAGATACGCCATCGGAGTGCGGCCGACCCGCGTGAGCACCACGCTGGCCTCGCTCGCACCGCGAGGCTTGAGCCTGCGCCGCAGCGCGTCCGGGTCGACGTCCAGGCCACGCACCAGGATTTCGAGCCGCCCGACGTCGTACCGGCGCAGCAGCGCCCGCAGCGTCTTCTCGGTGTAGCGGCCGGAGTCGAGCACCCGGAAGGCCCGCACCCCGGGTGGCGGCGTGTCACCGGTGAGGTAGGCGATGCGCGGATCGAGCTGCCAGAGCCCGTGCCGCGCCGCGTAGTGGCGGACGAGTCCGGCGCGCACCACGGCCCCGTCCGGGTCGACGATCCACTGCCCGACGTCGGCGACCGGCACCTCGTCGGGTTCGGCGTCGGTGATCGACCACGCGTGGCCGTCCGACCGCAGGACCGTCGCCCTGCGGGTCGCCGTCGCGAGACCACCGCTCACCAGGCTCGCCTCGCGGACCCGGCCGTCGAGGGAGATGAGCTCGACCTCGCGGGCCCACGGCGCGGCGGCCGGATCGATCCCCGGGGCGCACTTCACCACCAGGTCCCTCCCCGCGTACGCCTGGGCGAGATCGTCGAGGGCGGGCACGAAGTCCTCGGGCCGCCACCGGCGACGTCCCGACGCGTCCCGGCGCGCCGGATCGGCGACCACGACGGACTCCCGCGTCACCGGCCGGAGCGCGTCGGCGCACACGAGCCCCGGACTCACCCCGGACACCGTGCAGTTGTGCGACGCCATCGCCAACCGCACGGCGTCCACATCGGATCCCACGCACCGGCACGCCGTGCGCGCCAGCGCCACGAGATCGGCGCCCACCGAACACGTCACGTCGTGCACGTCCAGCCCGGCGAGTCGCCGCGCCCGGTACTCCGCCACGGGCGACGCGCTCGCCTGCTGCATCGCGTCGTCCGTGAACAACCACCGCTGCCCGCCGTCCACTTTGCTCTCGGCTTTGCGGCGCAGGAGCGCTGTCTCCAGCACGGCGGGAGCGCGCTCCGCGCCGACGAGCCGGCGCACGGCCGCGACGTCGGCCAGTCTGCTCGCGTCCGTCAACGCCAGCGCGGAGCACGCGGCCAACGCCTCCTCGCCCTCCTGCGAGTCCAGGAACGCGACGTCGTCGAGCGAGAAGCGGTAGGGCACGATCTTTCTAGAGTTCCGAGGGCGCGGCGGGCTTCGTTCCAGTGATCATCACGTTGTAGAAGAGCTCACGCGGCAACACCTTGGCGAGCAGCGTGCGGTCGAGCGCCGAAAGCCGCAGCCACGCGTGGTAGGCGAACAGGCGCCACCGCAGCGTCAGCTTCTCCTGCGGCACCGCCGCTTCGAACGTGCGGATCGGCCAGCCGACCAGCGCGGCGCTGAACTCGTCCGTCACCGCGCGCACGTCCACCGCACCGGCCCCCAACGCCATGCGCTCCAGCTCGGACGGATCGAACGTGTGCAGGTCCACGACCGCTTCGAGCGCCGCCGCGCGCGACGACTCGTCGAGCTCCGTCTGCGGTCGCCGCCATGCCCGCAGCGCCGGCAGCTTGGTGAGGTTGGTGGTCAGCCACCACGTCACCCTGCCGAGCCTGCGCGCGTAGAAGTCGCCGATCTTCGTCGGCTCGCCCGCGAACACGAACCGCCCGCCCGGCTTGAGCACCCGCAGCACCTCGCGGAACGCCGCCCGGACGTCGGGGATGTGGTGCAACACCGCGTGCCCGACCACGAGGTCGAAGCTGTCGTCGTCGTACGGGATGCGCTCCGCGTCGGCGACCCGCCCGTCGACGTCGAGTCCGAGCCCCTTGGCGTTGCGCAGCGCCACCTCGACCATGCCCGGCGAGAGGTCGGTGACCGACCCCTTCTCGATCACGCCGCCCTGCATGAGGTTCAGGAGGAAGAACCCGGTGCCGCTGCCCAGCTCCATCGCGTGGCCGTACGGCTGGCCCTGCGTGCCCGCGACGGCGTTGAACACGTCGGTCGCGTACGAGATGCAGCGCTCGTCGTAGGAGATCGACCACTTCTCGTCGTACGTGCCCGCCTCCCAGTCGTGGTAGAGCACGTTCGCGAGCTTCGGATCGCGGTAGGCGGCCTGCACCTCGTCGGCGGTGGCGTGAGGGTTCGGCGCCGGGTCGGACACGTGGGTCACGTCACTTCCCCTCGAACGTGGCCTTGCCGGGGCCGTTCTCGATGAACGACTGCATGCCGCGCGCCTGGTCCTCCGTCGCCCAGAGGGCCGTGAACAGCTCGGTCTCCAGCTTCAGCCCGTTGCGGAGGTCGGTGTCGAGACCGCCGTCGATCGCGGCCTTCGCCGCGCGCAGTGCCACGGCCGGGCCGTTCACGAACTGCGCCGCCCAGCGGCGCGCCGCCGCGTACACGTCGTCGGGCGCCACGACCTCGTCGACGAGCCCGATGGCGAGCGCCTCCTCGGCCTTGACGAAGCGGCCGGTGAACACGAGGTCCTTCGCGCGGCTCGGGCCGATCAGCCGGGCGAGCCGCTGCGTGCCGCCCGCGCCGGGGATGATGCCGAGCTGGATCTCCGGCTGCCCGACCTTGACGTTGTCGCCCACGACGCGACGGTCGGCGGTCAGCGCCAGTTCGAGCCCGCCACCGAGCGCGTAGCCGGTGACGGCGGCGACGGTGGGCTTGGGCAGCTCGGCGATCACCGTGAGCGACGCCGAGAGCGCGGCACCGAAGCGCTGCATCTCGACGTACGACTTCTCCGCCATCTCCTTGATGTCGGCGCCACCCGCGAACGTCTTCTCGCCGCCGTAGAGGACGACCGCGCGCACGTCGTCACGCTCGCCCGCCTCGATCGCGGTCTCCCGCAGTTCGGCCTGCACCTGGTTGTTCAGGGCGTTCACCGGCGGCCGGTCCAGCCGGATGGTGCCGATGCCCTCGTCGACCTCGAGACGGACGAACTCGCCCACGCGCTTCCTCCTTCGTCTTCCGCGGTCGGCGGCGCCGACCGCGTTGTCGCCTGCCTCGCAGGCTACCCGCCAGTAGAGCTCGTCAGCGACGTCGGGCGAAGAACCTGTCGCCCGACCGCTGCAACAGCAGCTCCTGCCCGAACGCCGCGGACAGGTTCTCGCTGGTCATCACGTCGTCCATCAGACCGACCGACACCACCTGCCCGTCGGACAGCAGCATCGCGTGGGTGAATCCCGGCGGGATCTCCTCCACGTGGTGGGTCACGAGAACCATGGCCGGCGCGTCGGGGTCGAACGCGAGCTCGGACAACCGGGCGACGAGGTCCTCCCGGCCACCGAGGTCCAGCCCGGCGGCCGGTTCGTCGAGCAGCAGCATCTCCGGGTCGGTCATCAACGCCCGCGCGATGAGCGTGCGCTTGCGCTCGCCCTCCGACAGGGTGCCGTAGCTGCGGTCCGCGAGGTGCACGATGCCGAGCGCCGCGAGGAGCTCGTCCGCGCGCTCGGTGTCGAGCTCGTCGTACGACTCGCGCCAGCGGCCCATCACCGCGTACCCGGCGCTGACCACCACGTCGCGCACCTTCTCCTCGGGCGGGATCCGCCCGTTGACGGCGGCCGAGGTGAACCCGACCCTGGTGCGCAGCTCGAACACGTCCACGCGCCCGAGCCGCTCACCCAGCACGTGCACCGCACCGGTGGTGGGGTGCAGCTCCGCCGCGGCCAGCTTGAGCAGCGTGGTCTTGCCCGCGCCGTTCGGGCCGAGCACCACCCACCGTTCGTCCAGCTCCACCGCCCAGTCGAGGTCGGCGAGCAGCTTGTTGCCTCCCCTCCTGACCCCCACACCAGACATGTGGATCACGAGATCGGCAAGGTTGTCCGGGACCGCCACGTCGTTCACGGGCCTCATTGTCACCGACCCGCTCACGAAGGCAAGAACGCACCCCGACCAGGCCCCCGAGCGACCAGTCAGGCCAGCACCACCCGGCCGAGCTCCGCCGGAGTCGCGAGCAGCGGATGCCGCGGCAGGACCCGCACCGTGTAACCGAGCGAGCCCGCGAACGGCAGCGGCAGCGTGCCCGCGAACTCCCCGCGCCCGCACGGCGGCAGGGTCACGGTCACGACGTCGCTGAGGTCGTCGGTGTCGCCCACCCTGCCGACGACCGCCTGCACCTCCACATCGGACTCGGTGAGCTCCGCGAGGTCGACCCGGGCGGTGATGCGCGCGGGCGTGCCGACCACGGGCGTCTCGCTGCCCTCGACGGTCAGGTCGGCCGACACCACCCGCACCAGCGGCCAGCACGCGTCGACCCGCGCCCGGTAGGCCGCGAGCGACCGGGCGCCCGCGTAGTCGTCGGCCACGGCCGCCGCCACCGTCGTCGCCGCGGGGCCGTAGTACGACTCGACGTACTCCCGCACCATGCGCGAGGCCTGGACCCTCGGGCCGAGCGTGCGCAGGGTGTGCCAGATCATCGAGAGCCACCCTCGCGGCACGCCCTGGCCGTCCCGGTCGTAGAACAGCGGCGCGACCTGCTGCCCCACCAGGTCGTACAGCGCGGCCGCCTCCAGGTCGTCCCGCAGCAGCGGATCGGTCACCCCGTCCGCGGTGGGGATGGCCCAGCCGTTGCTGCCGTCGTAGTACTCCTCCCACCAGCCGTCGCGGATCGACAGGTTGAGGCAGCCGTTGAGCGCCGCCTTCATGCCCGACGTGCCGCACGCCTCCAACGGTCGCGTGGGGTTGTTGAGCCACACGTCGCACCCGCGGTAGAGGTAGCGGGCCATGGACATGCCGTAGTCCGGCAGGAACACCATGCGCTCCCGCACGGCCGGGTCGTCGACGAACTTCACGATCTGCTGGATGAGCGCCTTGCCGCCCTCGTCCGCCGGGTGCGACTTGCCCGCCACCACGATCTGGATCGGGCGCTCGTCGTCGAGCAGGAGCGCGCGCAGGCGTTCGGGGTCGCGCAGCATCAACGTGAGCCGCTTGTACGTGGGAACGCGCCGCGCGAAGCCCACGGTGAGCACGTCGGGATCGAAGATGCGCTCGGTCCAGCCGAGTTCGAGTGCCGACGCGCCGCGTTGCAGCCACGCCTCCCGCGCGCGCCGCCGCACCTCCTCGACCAGGTTGCCCCGCAGTTCCCGGCGCAGGTCCCACAGCTGCTCGTCGGTGACGTTCGGGTCGATGCCGGAGCCGTCGCCGTCGTGGCCCCACTCCTCGTCGCTGCCGCCCAGCAGCGTGCTCATCTCCCGCGCCACCCAGGTGGGGCCGTGCACCCCGTTGGTCACCGACGAGATCGGCACCTCCCCGGTGTCGAAGCCCGGCCACAGGCGGCTGAACATCCGCCGCGACACCCGCCCGTGCAGCGCGGACACTCCGTTGGCCCGCTGCGCGAGCCGCAGGCCCATGTGCGCCATGTTGAAACGGGTCGGATCGTCCTCGGCACCCAGCGCGAGAACCCGGCTCACGTCCACGCCCGGCAGCAGCCTGCCGTCGCCGAAGTAGTGCCTGACGAGGTCGACCCGGAACCGGTCGAGACCGGCGGGCACGGGCGTGTGCGTGGTGAACACCGTTCCCGCGCGCACGGCCGACAGCGCCTCGTCGAACGTGAGCTCGCCCGCCGCCAGGACCTCCCTCACGCGCTCCAGGCCGAGGAACCCGGCGTGCCCCTCGTTGGTGTGGAACACCTCGGGCTGCGGGTGGCCGCTGAGTTCGCAGTACCGCCGCACGGCCCGCATGCCGCCGACGCCGGCGAGGATCTCCTGCCGGATGCGGTGGTCGTCGTCCCCGCCGTAGAGACGGTCCGTGACGCCCCGCAGGTCCTCGTCGTTGCCCTCGACGTCGGTGTCGAGCAGCAGCAGCGGGATGCGACCCACCCGCGCCTTCCAGATCTGGGCCAGCAGCTCCCGCCCGCCGGGCATCGCCACCTGCACGTACACGGGCTCGCCGGACGGTTCGGTGAGCAGTTCCAGCGGCAGCCCGCTGGGGTCGATCACCGGGTAGTGCTCCACCTGCCATCCGTCCAGCGAGAGCGACTGCCGGAAGTAGCCCGCCCGGTACAGCGGTCCCACGCCGATCATCGGCACCCCGAGGTCGGAGGCGGCCTTCAGGTGGTCGCCCGCCAGCACGCCGAGTCCGCCGGAGTAGTTCGGCAGCGCCTCGTGCACCCCGAACTCCATGGAGAAGTACGCCACCGCGCGCGGGAACCGCTCCCCGTCGTCGGCCTGCTCGACCCGCCGCTGGAACCAGCGCGGCTCCGTGAGGTAACGCCGGAGGTCCTCACTCGCCTCCCGCGTTCTGGCGAGGAACTCGGAATCGTGCGCGAGCGCGTCGAGCCGGGAGGGCGGCAGCTGCGCCAGCATGCGCAGCGGGTCGCGGATCCGGCGGAAGAGCGCGTCGTCCATCGACGCGAACAGGTCTCGGGTCGGTGGATGCCACGTCCACCTCAGATTGGTGGCCAGTTCGGTGAGTCCCGTCAACTCGTCGGGCACCCGCGCGTGCACGGTGAACCGGCGGACAGCTTTCATGAAGATCGACCATAACGCCGGGCTCTCCGGGTCGCGCGCGGCCTCACTCCGAGGCCGGACCCGAACCACGCGGTAGGAATGTCACATCCGAGTTGCCCGGTATCGCCCCGATCACGGCCCCCGCGTGCGCTACTGTCCCCGCCATGACGCGCACAGGGGGACGAGGGGTGCGACGCCGGTTGGTGGCCGTCGCGGCGGCGATGTCGGTGCTCGGAGCGAGTGCCTGCTCGACGGAGATTCAGGGTGAGATCCGCAGTGAGGGCACCATCGCGGGGCTGCCGATCACGCACTTCGAGAGTGGCATGAAGCCGTCGGCGCCTCAGCCCGAACTGACCATCGAGAACGTGTCGAACACCGAGGACGACCGGCTCGCGGCCGCCGCCATCGCCGACGTCTCCGCGTTCTGGGCCGAGCAGTTCCCCCAGCACTTCGACCAGCCTTTCGAGCCCGTCGGCAAGCTGATGTCGTACGACTCCAACACGGACAAGATCGACGTCTGTGGGGCGACCACGGCCGACGTGGCGATGAACGCCTTCTACTGCCCGCCCGAGGACCTTGTCGCGTGGGACCGGGGCACGCTCCTGCCGCTGCTGCGGGAGAAGTTCGGCCCCATGGCCGTGGTCACCGTGCTCGGTCACGAGTTCGGCCACGCTGTGCAGTACCGGCTGGGCCCGAAGGCGGGTGTCGACCAACAGACGTCGACGATCGTGAAGGAGCAGCAGGCCGACTGCTTCACCGGCGCGTACTTCCGCTGGATCGCCGAGGAGCGCAGCCAGTACTTCGACGTCTCCACGTCGGAGGGCCTGAACCAGGTGCTGGCCTCACTGTTCTTCATCCGCGACTCGCCCGGCCAGTCGCATGCGGCGGACGGCGCGCACGGCACGGCGTTCGACCGCACCTACGCGTTCCAGCTCGGTTTCGAGGCCGACGCCGCGAAGTGCGCGACCATCGACCAGGCCGACGTCGACGCGCGCATCACCGAACGTCCCTTCGACCCCGACGACGCGGGCATGGGCGACATCACCGTCAACGACCAGACGTTGGGCCTGCTCCAGCAGAGCCTCGACGAGTCGTTCGCGGGCGCCGGCGTGCCGGGCCCGAAAATCGTGAACCAGGGCGGCTCCTGCCCGGGTGGCGTGTCCACGCCTCCCGCGTCGTACTGCGAGGACACCAACACCGTCACCGTCGACATGGCCGCCCTGGCAGAGCTCGGGCAGCCGATCGACCGCGAAGCCGAGTTCACGGGCCAGGGCTCGGGCGGGCTCGGCGACTTCGCAGCGTTCGCGGAGGTCGTCTCCCGCTACGTGCAGGGCATCCAGGTGGGCTTGAACGTGCCGGTGGACAACGCCAACGCGGGCCTGCGCACCGCGTGCCTCGTGGGCGCCTGGACCGCCGCCATCGACCACCCCGGAGCGGCACTACGCCCGTCCCCGGGCGACCTCGACGAAGCCATCGCCGAACTGATGCTGCCCCGAAGCCTCATCTCCGCCGACGTCAACGGCCACCCGGCCGTCAACGGCTTCGCCCGCATCGAAGCCCTACGCCTCGGCTACTTCGACGGCTCAGGAGCCTGCAGCTCGAAATACCCGTGAGCGGTGGTAGATACGTGCCACAAGCAACCTGCTCGTCTGGATCAACGCTCTGGACGAGCAGTCGAAGGCGCAGGCCGTTGATGCCATCACTCGCTGCGTCCGGGCGCTCGGCGGACACATCCCGATCTTCGCGGTGTTCGGCCACGATGCGTACATCGTGCGCGGCACCGACGCCCCCACGCTGACACACCTGTTCGCCGACCCGCTGTCTCACCGTCATCCCGCGGTTCTTGTCCATACCTGACGTGCCAACCGTCTAGGGAACGCACGCCTGGTTCTCCGTGCGCACCAGCTCCCTGATCGACCAACCCGTTCGGCTGGTTGCCGAGCCTCCAGTGGGCACCAAGGCTAGTTGCATTTTCGAAGTCCACTTCGTAATCTGAAGTGATTAGTGCGGGCAATCGTCAGTACTGCGGGTTTGCGGAGGTGACCGGCCCGGTCACGTGACCTCCGAACGGCCGGGGTGGTGGTGCGGGTCGCCGATGAGCAGCCCGGTGGCGGCGCGGCCTACAGGACCGACGCCTCCTGACTGCGGCGCTCCGCGCCGGATACCCGGCCGGGCGTCGCGGGATTCGGTCACGGTCGGCGCAGGTGCACCGGACTTCGAAGCCGATCTGACGGTCCATAGTGGCCCCGAGCTACGCGTCCTGCTCGCAGGCAACCTCATACCCTTTGCTGCGCTGTCCAGCGGTCCGAAATTCGAGCGTTTCACCAGTACGCGCCAGATTCCCCTGACCGATACCGCCGACGCTCCATCACCCAGGAACACGCCTTTGCTGTCCAGAAGAGGAGAAGATCATGGCCGTGATCGCGAGTTTGAGCATCTCGCTCGATGGGTTCTACACGGGTCCGCGCCCGAGCCCAGAGAACCCGATGGGTGATGGTGGCGCGGCCTTACATGGGTGGTTCGCCCACGATGTCGCCGACCGGAACCAGCTCACCTCGGACGACATCCTGCGTCCGGAGTTGGAGCGCACCGGCGCCCTGGTCATGGGCAGAGACAGCTACGAACACGCCCAGGTCGCCTGGGGGCCGCACCCGCCGTTCGAAATGCCCATTTTCGTCCTCACCCACTACTCGCGTCCCGACGACATCCGCGAGGGTTCCTCGTTCCACTTCATCACCGACGGATTCGAAGCAGCAGTACAGCAAGCAACCGCCGCCGCGGACGGCAAAGACGTCGGGCTGCACGGCGGCGGAGCGATTCGACAGGGGATACGCGCCGGCCTCCTCGACGAACTGCAGCTACACCTCGTCCCGGTACTCCTCGGGCAAGGCCGCCGGCTCTTCGAAGACCTTCGGTGTGAGTTCGGCATCGTGCGTGTCGCGGAAGGACCCGGGGCGACCCACCTCAAATACCAGGTGATGCAGCCGTGATCCCGACAGCGTTTGCCAGGCCCACCAACGTCCTGACCCACAACAGTAGCCGAATGAGGCCTCCTGCCCGGACATGTCCACGATGCAACCGGGCCCGATCCCCAGGCCATTCATTACCTACCAGGTCGAGCTACTCAAAGTTACCCAAAGCCTGGCCTACCGGACAAAAACGTGACCGCGAGAGTCGCCTTCACCGGATACCCGAGCTCCGAAAGCAAAACGGAGATCACTTACACTATGGATGGAATGGGTTCATTGGGCTTCTATAAAAGGCTACTTCATGAGCACCGTCTCGAAGGGGAGGCCAACGAAGCTGTACCAGATCACCCTCCCAGTGACACACAGGGCAAATCGGATGCGAATCCGGAGGCTCGTCGTGTACCTCGCATCCACAGCATGCACGGTGAGGTTCAGCAGTCCGATTGACGCGCAACCCGGTCTCCTTCTGGCGTGTTTCTGATCCAGAAGCTACCCCCGAGCGGCATCCAATCATTGGCCTCTAAATCCACTAGGGCCCGCCGGCATAACTCCTCAACTGTACCTTCCCAATCTTCGAACCCGCTATCACCAATCACCCCCAAACAGGCTTCGTTTCGCCGTAGAAGTCGTTCAATAACCCCCATGGCCACCTCCTTGTACGACCCCCCGGATTGACTTGCCACTTCACGGCTCAGGGCAATAATGTCATCAACCAGGACCCAGTCGTCAAGTCCTTCCTTCAAAACTTGCAATGCCACACTTTCTTCATTCATTTGATAGATGCACCTTCCACGACTTTCCGCTCGGCGGGATAATATCGATCGTGGGACCACCGGAACGGGAACTTGTTCTCCACTGCATTATAGTGCCATCCTGTAGCTTGAACACGTCAGGGATTTTACTACCACGCGCAGGCATCCTTTCAGCTCCAGCGGTCCACTTCTCGAAACTTTCTCGCATCTCCTGCACTGTAGGCACTTCCCTTACGTGCTGGTTATTTCCTTTCTCAAGATCACGGAACTCTGACTTCCAATCGCAGGGTCCACTTGAGTTGTGCGCAAGAACACCTACATCGCTTGCCACCGCATAGTAGGTGTGAACACCGTTAATGGTGAGGTTGTGAACTCGGCGGCTTTCGGTGCGGCTTTCCAGGCTCAGAACTTGAAACTGGTCGCCGTCTGCGCTCCGCAGGTCGTTGCCGGGTTTGAGTGCGTCGGCGTTGACCCAGCGGCCTTGGTCGTCGACCCAGAACGGGTGCTCAGCCGTGGCCACCACCCTGGCGGTCCTGTCACCGTCCGCACCGTCGACGTCCACCGTGACCTCGACCAGCTCCTTGATACCGGAGCTGGTGATGGTCGCCACGACCGTACGCGGCCCCTCCTCGCCGGTCTCCGAATCGGTCGCCCACACCCGGTCCCCGACCTCAACCTCCTCGACCGGCTTCACCCGGCCATCGGCCAACAACACACCAGTACCAGGCACAAAACTGCTGCACCCCGGCGGACCACCACCACTCCGACGACCCGCGCCCGCGACGTCCCCGGCAGCATCCGCACCCTTGCGGAACCACTTCGTGAACGTGGCAGCAATACCAGCCAACGGCGCCGCCGCCCCACACGAGAACGCCGCGTTCGTAACATCCCCCTCCGCGCCATACCACCCACAGTTCAGGCCACCAGCCCAGCTCCCAAACGCTGGAAACAGCTCAACGACATCCAGAGCCAAATGCCCCATGTCGATACCGGTGTCAGCTAACCACGCACCGACATATGCTCAATCTACTGTTGGCCGCACGCGTCCTTCTGCCCACGAACGAAACGGCTCTTCCGCCGATAGAGGTGATGAAGTCCTCATGAGAGCGACCCCAAAGTCCACTGCAAGGCGTTCAAGCATTTCTACGAGGTCCACCTTTGCCATGTCTTCGAAGGGAGGATTCGAATCCATACCAGTCAACAAAGAGCATACAATCCTTACACGCTCACCATCCGGAATGAAAGTCAATATACGCTCCACCCCTTGAGAAGCGAAAATAAACTCAAATTCTTCATTCTTAGCCAGTGCACCTAGAATATCTGGAAGGCTTTCCATGAAAATAGAACAATCGTACTCCACATCCAGAACCCAGTCCAGGCCGAATCCGAACATTCGAAACTTGACACCCGAATAATCCAAGATCTCACACGCGGCCATAACCTTGGACTCATATTCATCCAACTCATCGGGCAATTCGCCAGATTTCGCAGCCTGCGACTGCAGAAGACCCGCGCAGTCCAAGAAACATTGAAAAGTCAACACTACCCACTTCCCTCACGGCGCCCCAAGATATGGATAAGCCGTCTTGAAAAGACCGTTTTTGCCTGACACAATAAGCGCACGCTGGGCAGTCACAATGCTACCGTCCGGCTTGATCACTTGACCCAAACCCTCGGGTATATCAACGATGAACGGCTTAGAATCCATGTTGTGCACACCTCGCAAGAACTCTGCTGCTGCGCCATTATCAAGCCACTGACCCTGATCTTTCCCGGTGCCGCGTGCCCGATCTTGTAATTTTTTGAGGTTCTTCGCCCCTTCGCCATGCCGACTGAAGGTGTGCCCCCATGTCTTGACGCTATTAGCGGCCCAGTTGATGCAGTTACTGTTGTGAACCAAGACCGGCTTGGTATCTGTCACCACATAATACGTGTGAACACCGTTGATGGTGAGGTTGTGGACTCGGTGGCTCTCAGTCCGGCGTTCGGTGCTGAGGACTTCGACCCGCTCGCCGTCTGCGCTCCGCAGGTCGTTGCCGGGTGTGAGTGCGTCGGCGTTGACCCAGCGGCCTTGGTCGTCGACCCAGAACGGATGTTCGGCCGTGGCCACCACCCTGGCGGTCTTGTCACCGTCCGCACCGTCGACGTCCACCGTGACCTCGACCAGCTCCTTGATCCCGGAGCTGGTGATGGTCGCCACGACCGTACGCGGCCCCTCCTCGCCGGTCTCCGGATCGGTCGCCCACACCCGGTCCCCGACCTCAACCTCCTCGACCGGCTTCACCCGGCCATCGGCCAACAACACACCAGTACCAGGCACAAAACTGCTGCACCCCGGCGGACCACCACCACTCCGACGACCCGCGCCCGCGACGTCCCCGGCAGCATCCGCACCCTTGCGGAACCACTTCGTGAACGTGGCAGCAATACCAGCCAACGGCGCCGCCGCCCCACACGAGAACGCCGCGTTCGTAACATCCCCCTCCGCGCCATACCACCCACAGTTCAGGCTGTCTGCCAAGTTCCCCAACCCCGGAATCAGCCCCAAGCCATCGAGAAGGAAATGCCCGAGCGTAGACAAATCGGGCAAGCTATCCCAACGAGGACCGAGCTCTTCCCGGCACGCGACCCCAGAACCATGTCTGACAGGGGTACATCCTCCCGACGCACTGCCGCCACCACCCGGCTGACTGTGACCCGCCGTGCGCGTGTTCTGCCCGGTCGAGTAGCCGCCACCGGACCACTGGGGCCGCTGGAAATACCGTTTGGCGACCTTGACGGCACTCGAGACCACCTTCGTGAACCATTCGAGGAACAACCCCGATGGGTCCGAATAGGTGATCGGGCTGTTGTTCGAGTAGGTGTAGCCGTGCATCTGCTGCGGATCGGTAGGATCCATCAACGGATCCACCGACAGAAACCGCCCCAGCTCCGGGGCGTACTGCCGCGCCCCCAGCGTCACGAAGCCGGCCGAGTCGTCGATCGTCCCGCCGACGAACCCCTTCTCCCCTGGGAACTCCACCTCCGGACCACGCCGACCACCGAACGGCAGCTGCCAACGCCGCGTCACCTGCATCGACTGCGCGTCCACCGCGAACTGGGAAGTGCCCTGGTGATCACCCAGCAACCACGTCACCCCGGCCTCGGTACGCATCGCAACCGTGGAATCACCGAAGCTGTAGTACCGAGTAGTCGTGGTCTCACCACTCTCCCGGTCCCACCGCAGCTCCTGGCCCTCCAAGTACAGCGTCGCACCATCGGGATCGCGCCGTCGCGCAAACTTCAGGGTACGGAGGGATCTCCCTGTCCAGGTAGGAACTGTATAGCGTCTCGATGCGGTCCGCGGTCAGTGCGCCGGTGTACAGGCGAACGTCATCGACAGCACCAGGCCAGAACTCCGCGGGAGTCCCCTCCGACTTATAGTAGGCCATCTCAGCACTGATCCCTTCGCCGGTGAATCTGTCGATCAATCCGCGTTCGTAGACAGAGTTCTTGCAGTCTCCGGCGTAATAGCCGATCAATACGGGAGTCGCGACCAGGAAACAATAAGCTGTCAACGCGAACCGCTGCTCTGGCCAACCCTGCTTTACCACGCAGTCAGTACAGGTTGGCCAAGCTTAAAATGCACGGCAGTAGACACCTTCCTCAACGGCCATACATGCAACAGATTAAGTTAGAACAGCAACTTCCGTCGCGCCTCTTCATATGCTTCCGCATTATCGGGAACCAGAGCAGACATCTTCTCGAAGAACCGCACCCCAGCTTCCCTGACAGCATTGAGCCAATCCGCAGAAGAAACTTGGACCTCCCTCGTTTTCGCCCCAATGTCGACAGACACCACGACACGCCCCCCAGGAACTTCCCGAAAAGAAATCCTTATCGGCCCGTCCGGGAAGTACGAATCAGCACACCCAGCAGATCGCCATTGAGTCACCATCTCAGCGATATAGCACCAGATTTGGTCAACATAATCCCATTCCCTGAGCCCGAGAACCTCCTGCCCACCAACAGACACTTGGAGTGCGCCCTCAATATAATCAGCATCGGGAGGCGGAACACGACAGGAGTCCAAGTGAACAAAGTCACCACTCGAATCCCGCAGGAAAGTTTCTATCTCTATCACACCGAACCCCACCTGTCAGCCAATCGGGTAAAATTGACCCACGCGCCCCCTGTTTACGCCCAATACATACCCAACTCCGTCGACCTCACCCCGCATCTGATACATTCCCACTGACCCTCGCTGCAGCAATTTTTCTCGATTCTGCTCCAGGACTTGCCCTATTGCATCCCGAACATCGCCGATGCTCATGCTCGAAGCAAAGAAAGACTGGCTACTTTTGACCGAACCGTCCCAATATTTTGGGTGATGCCGAGTAAGAATATGCTCCATCCCTTTCTTGTCTAGCAGAAATGTTTCATTCCCGAAGTTGAATCGTTGACTTCTCCAGCTCCGAAGGTCGGGGAGACACCCACCACTATTATGGGCCAGCATCGGAGACTGGTTCTTCACCGCATAATACGTGTGAACACCGTTGATGGTGAGGTTGTGGACTCGGTGGCTCTCAGTCCGGTGTTCGGTGCTGAGGACGTCGAACCGCTCGCCGTCCACGATCCGCAGGCCGTCGCCGGGTTTGAGTGCGTCGGCGTTGACCCAGCGGCCTTGGTCGTCGACCCAGAACGGGTG